>JAFUGB010000359.1 GCA_017469605.1 Clostridia bacterium | reverse complement strand
GTTCCTGGCCCAGGGGGATGGCACGGCACTGGCCGTGCCCGGCCGGCTGGAAACCATGGCCCAGGCGCTTTCGGCTTATGCCGCTGAAGCCGGGCAGACTGCCGATATCCGACAGGAGGGGGATCATTTGCTGGCGCGCGGGCGTACGGCGCACGGCGTGGCCGTGGCGGTGAAGCCCCTGGCTGAGGTCAATGTGGCTGAGGGGATTTTTCGGAGTCTGATGCTGCAATACGCGCTGCTGGGCCTGGCCTTCATGGCGGTGGCGCTGCTGCTGCTGGCGCTGCGCATCATGGCCCCTGTGGATACGCTGGTGGAGGCCGCCCGGCGCGTCAGCGAGGGCGATGAAATAGAAATCAGCGAAAAGCTGCCGGTGGAGCTGCGGCCCCTGGGCCGGGCGTTCAACCAGATGTCCCGCCGCCTGTCGCATTCCATGCGGGAATTGACCAACGAGCGCGATACCTTGTCCCAGGTGTTGGACAGCCTGGATGAGGGCGTGCTGGCTGTGGACGCGGCAGGCGATGTCCTGCGAGAAAACCAGGCCGTCGCCGGTCTGCTGAACGGCCGGGATTCCTCCCATTACGCGCAGGTGCTGAGGGGCCTTCGCGGCGCTGCCCAGGAGGATGCGCTGCTGCAGGTGGGCGAGCGTACCGTGCTGGCCGTTTTCCGGCCCCTGGCCTCGGGGGACGGCGCGCTGGCCGTGCTGCGGGATGTGACCGAGCACGAGCGGCTGGAGCGCACGCGTCGGGAATATGTGGCCAATATTTCCCATGAGCTGCGTACGCCGTTGAGCAGCATGCGCGGGATTACCGAGGGGCTGCGGGACGGGCTGGCGACGGCCGAAGAGGACCGGCAGCGGTATTATGAGCTGCTGCTCAGCGAGGTAAAGCGCCTGTCCCGGCTGGTGAATGACCTGCTGGAGCTGAGCAATTTGCAGTCCAGCCCGGCTTCCTTCGCGCTGGAGACGGTGGATACCATGGAAACGCTTTATGAACTCTGTGACCGCACCCAGACCCTGGCCCGGCAAAAGGGCGTGACGCTTCGGCTGGAGACGCCGGAAATCCTGCCCCCGGTGGAAACCAACGAGGACCGGCTGCAGCAGGTGCTTACCATCCTGCTGGATAACGCCATCAAGTTTACGCCGGCGGGGGGCGAGGTTGTTTTGTCCGCCGCTGTCCAGCCGCGGTTTGTGCGCTTTTCAGTGCGGGACACCGGCATCGGCATGGACGCGCATACCGTCCAGCACGCCTTTGACCGCTTCCACCAGGCCGATCCCAGCCATAGCCTGAAGGGCAGCGGCCTGGGACTGGCCATCGCCCGGGAAATCATGCAGCGGCTGGACGGCCGTATCACGGTTAAAAGCAAGCCCGGGGAGGGCAGCGAGTTTGCTTTCCTGATCAGGACGGCCGAACAGCAAGACCGATCATAAGCCCAAGAAGAACGCGCTTTGCCGCCGTAAAAGCGGGCGAAGGCAAAAAGCGGCAAGGCCGCGGGAAAACGCTTCCGGCCTTGCCTTTTCTTGTTTTTTCGGGCGCATAGTGATAATATAAAGGACGTATACCACCAAAAGAAAGGAAGGAACGACCCCATGACCGTTCTGGAGCAATTGAGCAGCGGGACCATGTACCTGATCTGCGGTGTGATCGTGGCCTTTGTGGCCATGGTTTGTGTGATATTCATGGTGCGCGCCTGGCGGGCGGGCAAGGCCCTGGGCATGGATACCACCCGGATGAAGCAGGCGGTGACGGCCAGCGTTACCTTTTCCATCCTGCCCAGCGTGGGGATATTGCTGGGCGTGATCGCGCTGTCGGGCAGCCTGGGCATTCCCTGGCCCTGGCTGCGGCTTTCGGTGATCGGCGCCCTGCATTATGAAACACAGGTGGCCCAGGCTGCGGCCGAGCAGCTGGGCGGCACGCTGCGCGGCGAAAGCATGACGGCCGGCGCCTTTTCCACCATTGCCTTCCTCATGAGCGTGTGCATCATGTGGGGCATGATCTTTACCACGCTGTTTGGAAAAAAGTACCTGGCCCGGCTGTCCCGGGGCAATGAAAACAAGGCGGGCAGCGACAAGCCCTCCTTTGGCGACAAGGCCATGACCGCCATGTTCATCGGCATGGTCAGCGCCTATCTTGGCAGCTACATCGGCGCGTATATTTCGGGCGCGGGCGCGTTTGCGCTGAAGGGAGACTGGACGCCGCTGCTGGTGGCGCTGGTTTCGGCCCTGTCCATGGCCTGCTTCACCGCGCTGAGCGAAAAGAAAAGCATGCGCTGGCTGGACAGCTTTTCCATTGCTGCCAGCATGCTGCTGGGTATGGCCGCCGCCGTGATCGCCCATTTGTGAAAGGAGTGTGCAATATGAAGCAGAACAAAGCCCAAACGCCCTATGAGGATTATCTGCGCGCCACGCACAGGCTGGGCCGCGCGGTTTCCATGATCACCCTGGCGCTGCTGCTGGGCGCGCCCTTTGTAATGGGCGGTTACCTGGGCGCCATGCCCAACCTGGCCGCCGCCGCCCGGGGCTTCCTGGCCGTGGGCCTGGTATGGACGGTATCCAGCGTGGTGGAATTCCTGGTATACACGCCCATGCTGGGGGCCGGCGGCAGCTACCTGGCCTTCATCACCGGCAACCTGATCAATATGAAAATCCCCTGCGCCATGAACGCCCGGGACATGGTGGGCGCCAAATCGGGCACGGCGGAAAACGAGATCATTTCCACCCTGTCCATCGCCGCCTCTTCATTGGTCACCATTCTGGTGCTGGCGCTGGGCGTGCTGCTGCTCACGCCCCTGCGGCCTGTACTGGGCAGTCCAGCGCTGCAGCCGGCTTTTGCCAATGTGGTGCCCGCGCTTTTTGGCGCCATGGCTTATAAATACTACCGCAAGGATGTGAAGCTGGCGCTGGTGCCGCTGATCATCATGGCCGTGCTGTTCACGCTGGCTCCCTCGCTCACGGGCTCCACCTCCTTTATGATCATCCCCTCGGGGGCGCTGGCCATTGGGCTGAGCTATCTCAAATTCCGCAGGGAGGCAAAGGCATGATTGTATTACGGATCCTGCTCAGCCTGCTGGGACTGCTTGCGGCGCTGCTCCTGATCGCCCTGGTCCATGCGCTGCTGACGCCCTCCAAGCGCTCCACCTATGTGCCCGCTCCCGATGAAAAGGAAGCTGAGTCCCTGGCCCAAAAGCTGGCCGAAATGGTGCGCTATGAAACGGTATCGGTCCCCGAAACCGACCAGCGGGAAAAGTTCCTGGGCTTTCACAGGGTGCTGGAGCGGCTTTTCCCGCTGGTGCACGAAAGGCTGGAGAAAACCGAAATTGACGGCAATCTGCTGTTTTACTGGCAGGGCAAAAGCCATGACCGCCCGCTGGTGCTTATGAGCCACCAGGATGTGGTGCCCGCTGAGGGCGAATGGCTGCACGGGCCTTTTTCCGGCGATATTGCGGAGGGCAAGGTATGGGGCCGGGGAACATCGGACACCAAATGCTCGGTCATGGCCTTCTTTGAGGCCGTTGAGCGGCTGCTGGCGCAGGGCTTTACGCCGCCCCAGGATGTGTACCTGTCCTCCTCCTGCACCGAGGAATGGGCCGGCCCAGGCTGCAAAAAGCTGGTGGATGAGCTGAAGCGCCGGGGCGTGCGTCCCTGGCTGGTGGTGGACGAGGGCGGCGGCATTATCAATGAGCCCATCGGCGGCATCCATGGCAATTTTGCCATGCTGGGGGTGTTTGAAAAGGGCAAGGCAGATGTGACCTTCACCGCGAAATCCAACGGCGGCCACGCCTCCACGCCCAAAAGGAATTCGCCGCTGGCAAGGCTTGCGGATTTTGTGCACCATGCGGAGCATCATGATATCTTCCGCCGCCGCATGCCCCCCGAGGTGGCCGCCATGTTCCGGCAGCTGGCGCCCTATGCCTCCTTTCCGCTGAAGTACGTGTTTGTGAACCTGTGGCTGTTCAAGCCCCTGCTGCTCCGGGTGCTGCCGCGGATTTCCGCCCAGGCCGGGGCCATGATCCGCACCACCATCGCCTTTACCCAGGCAAAGGGCTCTGACGCCTGCAACGTGATGCCCCAGGAGGCATCCATCAGCGCCAACGTGCGCTTTATTCCCCACCAGGGCATGGCCGAAAGCCTGGACATCCTGAAAAAAACCTCCCAGATGTTCGGCCTGGAAATGTCGGTCAGCCATGCCGCCGATTTCACCCGGTCCACCGATATCCACGGCGAGGCTTTCCAGCTGGTACAGCGGCTTGTGGGCGAAGTATTCCCCGGATGTCCAGCCTGCCCGTATGTGATGACTGGCGCCACCGACGCCCGCTTCTATCAGGAGATCTGCGAAAACGTGGTGCGCTTTGCTCCCGTGGTATATAAGCCGGAGCAGATGCGCGGCATGCACGGGCTGAACGAGAACATTGAATACGATTGTCTGCCCGGCGCGGTGGCCTTTTACCGGCGGCTGATCGGAGAAATGAAATGAAAAAGAAAAAAGTCTACCTGGAATGGATGCGTGTGCTTGCCGTTTTCCTGGTGATTTTTAACCACATGCCGGGCTACAGCCTGTTTATCACCGCGTCCGGCGTGCCCCAGGCGTTTTTGATGTATATGTCCATGCTGGTACGCGTCAATGTGCCCCTGTTCCTGATGGTATCGGGGGCTGTGCTGCTGAACCGGCAGGAGGATTTTTTGACGGTATTGAAAAGGCGCGTGGGCCGTATCGCCGCCGTGCTGCTGCTGTTTTCGCTGGGGCTGTTCATTGGACACACGCTGTATTATACGCTGATCAAGGGTGTGGCGTACGATCATTCGCTCCGGCGCTTCCTGTATGCCTTCTTCAGCGTGCAGGTGGAGGGCGCGGAATCCTACTGGTACCTGTACGCTTTCCTGGGGTACCTGCTCATGCTGCCCTACCTGCAGCGGGTCGCCCGGGATTTTACCCGGCAGGATTTTATCGCGCTGGTGGCGCTGCGCACGCTGCTGAGCGCGTGCGTGCCCATGCTCAGCCTGCTGCTCACCGGCCGGGGGCTGCCCGCTTTTCGGATCACCGGCTATTTTTCGGTGCCGCTGGCGGTGACCCATGCCTTTTTCTATCCGCTGGCGGGCTGCTACCTGGACCGCCTGGATATTGAAAAAATCAGCCGCCGCAAGCTGGCCCGCATTGCGCTGGCAGGCGCCGCGGGCTTGGCCGTCGCCTGCCTGTGCACCTATGTACAGGCCGGCCGCGACGGGATCTTTGCCCAAACCTATGTGCAGCTGTTTGATTATGCTGCGGCCATCGCCGCTTTCCTGCTGATCAAGCGGCTGACGCTGGTCACCTTTCCCGGCCTTTGCCGGGGCAGGACAGCCCGGGCCATCTGCCTGATGGGTTCGCTGTCCTTTGGCGTTTACCTGCTGGATCCCTATTTGAAGCTGATAGGCTGGGGCACCTATTCCCGGCTGGTGTCGGGCGCGCTTTCACCGCTGGGCCTGTCCCTGGGCTGGTGCGCGGTGAGCATGTGCGTGGGCGGCACCATTGTCTGGGTGCTCAAAAAGCTGCCGGTTTTTAGGAAGCTTTTGTGACGCGCGTGTCTGTAAACAAATTGTGGAAATTGTAAACTTTTCGGGCTATTGGGCCCATTTCCTTGATTTTGTAATAATTGTGTAATAAAATAAGCCTGTACCCATGAATTGATGCTGTACACGAGAAGGAGGCATTATGAAAGAATGCAAACGATATTCGTTTTTTGTTTTTCTGTGTATTCTGGCGCTGTGCCTGCTGCCGGCCCTGTCCGCCGGGGCTGAAGCGCAGTACGGCCAGGTCAATTACAACCAGGTGCGCCTGCGCAAGCAGATGGAAAGCACCGACGCCTGGATCAAGCTGAACACCGGCGACATTGTACAGATCCTGAACACACACAGCTATAATGGCACCGCGTATTATTATGTGACCTGCCACCATCCCAGCCATCCCGAGCGTGAATACTGGGGATATATCGACCAGCGTTATGTGAACCCGATTTCGGCCGCCCAGGCCATGAGCGCCGCCCAGGCCACGGCGGCCCCCGCCGCCACCGCATTACCGCAGGCAGATACGGCCAACACCGTTTATTACGCGCCTGCTGTTACGGCAGCGCCGCAGACCGATACAGCCGCCGCCATCCAGGCCGCGGCCGCTGTTCAGGCCCAGGCGGTTCAGCCGTCCGGCGGCGCTGTGGGCAGCATTCAGTTTACCGCCCGGGGCGTCAACCTGCGCAAGCGCCCCAGCGCTGAGGCCAAGGTATTGGGCCGGTTTGAAAAGGATCAGATCATAGCCTATTACGGCACCACCTCCGCCGAAGGGCACACCTGGTATCAGGTGAGCAACGGCATCGATACCGGCTACGTGATGGGCGATTATGTGAAGAAGGTGGGCGCATCGGCCCCCGCGGCCACGGCTTCCCCCGCGGCCGATGCCAGCACAGCCACGGCTGCCGCGGCCGTCTCGTCAGGCGATTCGGCCGCTGCTGTTACGGCCGCCGCCCAGAGCGGCGTGGCCCTGACCAACAAGGAAAAGGTCATTGTGCGCGCCGCCGGCAATGCCAAGGGAACGCAGATCAAGCTGCTGAACCGCGCCAATCAGGTATGCACGCTGCTGGGCCCCACCAGCACGGCGGACGGCTATACCTGGTACAACGTCCATGTAAAGGATATTGACGGCTGGATCCGCGGCGATCTGCTGCGCATTTTGAGCGCCAGCGAAGCCGCCGCGTACGATCAGACGCCCAGCGGCAGCAGCGCGGGCGCTTCGGGCGCCACGCTGTACGCCCCCGAAATTGCTGATTGGAATACCAGCAGCATTCAAAGCATTTTCTATAAGGGCTGCGTTGCCACCGTAACCGATGTAAAAACCGGCATCAGCTTTCAGGTAAAGCGCTGGTCCGGCGGCTCGCACGCCGACGTGGAGCCCTTGACCGCCGGCGATACCGCTGCCATCTGCCGCATTTACGGCGTTACGTCGGCTTCCGATATCACCGAGAACAAAAACTACCAGCGCCGTTCCATCCTGGTCACCATCAGCGGCCACAGCTATGCCGCCTCCATGTATGGCGTGCCCCATAATGTGACGGAGGGCAATACCATTAAGGATAATAACTATACCGGCCAGTTTTGCATTCACTTTACCAACAGCACCACCCACGGTTCCAAAAAGGTGGACGCCGATCACCAGAACGCCATTGACTATGCCTATAATAACGCGGTGACCCAGCTGACCGGCCTGGGGTATACCTTCCAGTAAACGCGACAAACACAAAAACCCGCCCGGTCCTTGACGGGTCAGACGGCCGACAAGCCGGTTTCGCCATCGGTGACGCATCCCGATCTGCGCGGAATGAAAAATCCCTTCCGGCTGGCAGGCGGACCTCCGGAAGCTTCCTCCTTGCGGCGTACGCGCCGCCACCCAAAACAAACGGGAGCGTTCTTTCCTGCGGTGCAGGAGGGAACGCTCCCGTTTGTTAGCCCGGGTTATTCTCCCGCTTTCAGCGCTTCCACCATGTCGATGCGGCGGTTCTTGCGGGCGACCATCCAGCCCACGATCAGCGATACGCCGAAGGTGAGGGCAATGCTGAAGATCATGGTGAGCGGTCCAATGACCATGAACAGCTCGTATTCCCCTGCCAGGGCGCGGAGCAGCGCGGCCACCACGCCGATGCCCGCGGGCAAGCCCACGATCACACCCAGCACGGTGAGCCACAGGTTCTGGCTGATGAGCAGGTGGCCGATCTTGCGGTCCCGGAAGCCCAGCACCTTCAGCGTGGCCAGCTCGCGGCTGCGCTCCACATAGCTCATGACGCCCAGGGTATAGAGCACCACAATGCCCAGCAGCACGGCGGCGATCACCAGCAGCAGCACCATGGCCTGCATGACGTCCATGAAGCTGTCGTAGCTGTCCATGAGCGTTTTCTGGTCCTGGGTGCTGGATACCAGGGAAGAGGCGGGCACATCGGCCTGGGGGATATCGGTATAGATGGCGTTGATGGTGTAGGGGATGTGCAGGCTGTCGGCATAGGCCGCAGTCATGGCAATGCATTCCACCATGCTGGAGCGGATATACCCCGCCACCCGCACCTGGTAGGTTTCCTCGCTGCCGTAGGGCGAGAAGGAAATGGTATCACCGATGGCGGCGGTATCGGCCAGGCGCTGGCAAAGATAGGCGCCCCCGTCGGTCAGGCGCACCAGCGCGTTGCCCTGATCCACAAAGCGGATTTTGTCATGGGATGGGTCAAATACCTGCAGGGTGACGGTTTTGCTGCGGTAATTGATCCCCTCGTCGGCTTCCCAATCGCCGTCCAATTCCCCGGCCAGGGCGATGGCGGCGGCGTTTTTGGCGTTGTCGCTCAGGTTGATCTTGGTGGCGTAATTGCTGATCTTGTTATCCAGCGTATCCAGGAAGCCGTTCATGGTATCCTGCATGCCCAGGCCGCCCACCAGCAGGATCATGCAGCCAATGACGCCGATCAGCGTCATGGCGCTGCGGCTCTTGTGCCGCACCAGGTCCCGCAGGTTCCAGCGGGCGCCGAAGGGCAGATGGGAAAACAGCCGCAGCTTTTCCAGGCGGCTCTTTTTCATGGCCTTGGGCGTATAGGGGCGCAGGGCATCGGCCGCCGTGCCCCGGAGCAGGCGCTTTACCGAAAGGTAGCTGATGCCGGTGAGCACCAGGATGATTACGCCCAGCAGGGGCCAGCAGAAGACGGGCATTACGTTTTTCCAGTCCGGCATATCAAAGTAGGTGCCCATCATGCCGTTTTCGCTCATGATCATAGCGCAGATCCCATAGCCCAGGGCGATGCCCAGCAGCGAGCCCACCAGGCCGATGAACAGACCGTAGCCGGTGT
Source organism: Clostridia bacterium (assembly GCA_017469605.1). Classification (GTDB taxonomy): domain Bacteria; phylum Bacillota; class Clostridia; order Christensenellales; family Aristaeellaceae; genus SFMI01. Next base: position 541 of record JAFUGB010000359.1, on the reverse strand, counting down.
AATGGCGCAGGATGCGGCGATCCCGGAAGCCCAGGGCCTTCAGCGTGCCGATTTGTACCTTTTCATTGGCGGCGATGCGCTGCATGGTGGTGACCATGGTGAGCACGCCGATGGCCAGGAACAGCACGGGCAGGATGCTGCCCATGGTTTTGCCCTCTTCCATTTCGCCCCGGGATTCCATATAGGGTATATGCTCTTCTTTGGTGGTCATCAGCGTGGTGCGGCCCAGGGCCTTGTTCACCCGCTCTTCAAAGTCGGTCTTGTCCAGATCGGAGCGCACGTTGATCTGAGGATAATAGTCCAGCAGGATCACGCTTTTGAGCTTTTTGGGGCTGATATAGGCAAAGCCAAACTGGTTGAAATCGGGCATGACCTGGTTTTCGTCGGCCACGCAGATCATCTGCTCGCCGCTCTTGATCAGGCCCGCCACCTGGCCGGTAAAATGAAAGCGGCCGTAGGTCAGCGTCAGCTCGTCGCCCAGGGAAATGCCGTTCCGCTTCGCAAAGGTGTCGGACAGCCAAATGCCGTCGCCCTCGCTGTC
>JAFUGB010000358.1 GCA_017469605.1 Clostridia bacterium | reverse complement strand
TGTCTGTACAGTTTTTATTTGGGATCAGCATCAGAATGGCTGCCGTGCTTTTTATGCTTACAAATGATAAATTTCACTGTATTTTTCTTTCAGGTAGTTGACATAATACATGGGATCAAAGGGGGCGCCCAGCGCTTTTGCCAGCAGCTCGCCGGGATCATACAGCCCGCCATATTGCCAGATATTCTTTTCCAGCCAGCCGTTGATGGGAGCCAGATCGCCCTTTGCCAGCGCACCTTCCACATCAACAGTCTGTTTCATTACATGCAGCATTTGGGCGCCGTAAGCCGATCCCAGGGCGTAAGATGGAAAATATCCAAACAGGCCGCCGGACCAGTGCATGTCCTGCAATACGCCTTCCCGGTCGGAGGGGACCTCAATACCCAGGCAGTCCTTATACAGCTTATTCCAGGCCCCAGGCAAATCCTGAACGGAAAGCTTGCCGTCAAACAGCTGCTGTTCCAGTTCGTAACGAATAAGGATATGCAGGCAGTAGGTCAATTCGTCCGCTTCCGTGCGGATCAGGGACGGAGTGGACTTATTGATGGCCAGGTACAGTGCTTCATCGTCCACGCCGGACAATTGGGGAAACAGTTCCCGAAGCTTGGGCGCGATCAGGCGAATGTATCCCCGGCTGCGACCGATGATATTTTCATAGAACCGGGACTGGCTTTCGTGAATGCTCATGGAAACACCGCCGCCCAGCACAGTGTAAGCCAGATTGTCGGCAGGATGCGCGTCATACAGCGCGTGGCCGCCTTCGTGGATGACGCTGAACATGGAATAGGAAAAGTTTTCCTCATGGTAGTGTGTAGAGATGCGCACATCGTATTTGGTAAAGCTGGTGGTAAAGGGGTGCTCGGTTTCGGCAATGCCTACATGCGCGCGATCCAGCTTCATCACTTCCATCAGGTAATCGCTGAGCTTTTTTTGCTGCTCCAGCGGAAAATGGCCAAACAGAATCCTGTCATCGACCTGCGCGGCATTGCTGACGGCATGGATCAGCGGCACCAACTCCCTGCGGATCACATGGAAAAAAGAATCGCATTTTTCCCGGGTCAGGCCCTTTTCGTAGCGATCCAGCAGCGCGTCGTAGGTAGGCAGACCGGGCTTCATGTAGCCTGCCAGGCGTTTGTTGGCGGCGATCATTTTTTCAAGCACGGGCATAAACAGGGCATAGTCGTTGGTTTCCTTGGCTTTGTGCCATACATTCTGGGATTCGTTCAGAAGGCGCTGGTACGCCACATATTCATCCATGGGTACCCGGCGCATATTCTCGATTTCCTCATGCAAATTCCTGACGATTTTCCGCTGCACTTCATCAAGCTCGTTTAAATTGGCATAAAGCCCGTCCAGCAGGGCCACGGTTTCTTCCCCGGTGGCCAGCTTATAGCTTTCTTCGCCCAGGATGGCCAGCGTTTCGCCGCGGTTGGCCGCCGCCCCGGAGGGAGCGGCGGTGGCGCCGTCAAAATCAATTAGCCCCATGGCATGCTGATAGGCCTGCTGCTTGCGCTGAAGCTGATCCAGTTTTTGCAATGCTTGCTGTACTTCCATAAGATCTCCTCCTTTATCTGAAGGGCTCGGTATATATAAGGTCATAAATTGTTTCCAGCTTTTTCGTGCCGATCCCATTTACCAGCAGCAGGTCCTCGGGATACCGGAAGGACCCCAGCGTTTCCCGAAGGGCCAGAATAGCTTCCGCTGTTTTTTCGCCAATGCCGGGCAGCGTCATCAGCTCGTCCCGTGAAGCAGCATTCAGATTGAGGCGCTGCGCGTCAGGAAGCATAAACGAACGGCTTTCAGGCTGCTGCGGATCGGCTGACAGGTCCAGCGGGATCATCGGATTTGGCAGGGAAGCGAAAATATACTGAAAAATGGCGAACAAAAGCATACCCACGATCAGCGCACCGGATATACCGGCGCAAATGATGCGGGCCCATGCTTTCTCACGGTGTATTACACGGTCCTGCGTACTTTTTGCCCTTCTTTCGTATCTTCTACGGTATAACCCAGCGCCTTGAGCTGATCGCGCAATTCGTCGCTCTTTTTCCAGTCCTTATCCTTTCGAGCCTGGGCACGTTCATCGGCCAGGGCCTGAATGTCCGCGGGCAAATCGCCCGCTTTCTTCATCAGCAGGCCCAGCACATCACAAAGCTCCAGCAGCGCATTCAGCGCGGTTTCAATGGCGCCTTTGGCGCTTTCAGCGCACAGGCTCTGATTGGCATCCTTTACCAGTTCAAAGATGGCGCCCATGGCGTCGGCCGTGTTCAGGTCATCGTCCATGGCGCTGTCAAATTTAGCGATATGGCCGGCAACGCGCTGCGCAAAGGCTTTTTCCCCTTCATCCAGCGCGCGTTCCGGCGCATGCTGCAGCAGGAAGCCCATCTGGTCCCGTGCGGTATACAGACGGGTCAGGGAGCTGTGGGCCTGCGCGATCATTTCCCGGCTGAAATTAATGGGGCTGCGGTACTGGGCGGACAGCATGAACATGCGTACGTCCTCAGCGTCGTATTCCTTCAAAATATCGCGCACCGTAAAGAAATTTCCCAAGGATTTGGACATTTTTTCATTATCCACATTGATAAACCCGTTATGCATCCAGTAATGCACATAGGGCTTGCCGGTGGCGCCTTCGCTCTGGGCCACCTCGTTTTCATGGTGAGGGAAGAGCAGGTCCTTGCCGCCGCCGTGAATGTCAAAGGTCTCGCCCAGGTACGTCATACTCACGGCGCTGCATTCAATGTGCCAGCCCGGACGTCCCAGTCCCCAAGGGCTTTCCCAGGCGGGCTCACCGGGCTTCTGGGCTTTCCACACCGCAAAATCCGCGGGGTTTTTCTTTACACTGTCCACCTCAACCCGGGCGCCTGCTTCCAGATCCTCCAGGTTCTGGCCGCTCAGCGCGCCGTATGCCGGGAAGGCCGAGGTATCAAAATAAACATCGCCGTTCACTTCATATGCCAGGCCTTTGTCAATCAGCTTCTGCACCAATTCAATGATCTGGGGGATATGCTCGGTGGCCCTGGGATGCACGGTGGCAGGACGTACGCCCAGCGCCTGAGCGTCTTTATAGTATTCCTGGATAAACCGATCTCCCAGCTCCTTTACCGTAATGCCTTCGGCATTGGCCCGGCGAATCATTTTATCATCGATATCGGTGAAATTCTGAACAAAGGTAACTTTATATCCCCGATGCTCAAAATAGCGGCGCAGCACGTCAAACACGATAAATGGACGAGCGTTGCCGATGTGAAAATAATCGTATACTGTCGGGCCGCAGGCGTACATGCGCACTTCCCCTGGATGGATGGGGATAAATTCCTCTTTGCGGCGATTCTTGCTGTTATAAATTTGCATATGGGTTTCCTCCTTCGTTTTTTTCTTCTGTCAGATTCGGCAGCCGGGCTTCCAGCTCGCTGATGCGCTCGTAAAGGGCATCCATCTTTTCCAGCATGGGGTCAGGCAGGTTATTGTGGTCCAACGTGGGGCGGGAGCCGTCCTGACGGCGTACGATGCGTCCCGGATTGCCCACCACCGTACATCCGTCCGGGACAGGCTTGATCACAATGGCGCCCGCACCAACCTTTACATTATCGCCCAGCCGGATGGGGCCCAGCACTTTGGCGCCCGCGCCGATAATGACGCCGTTCCCGATGGTGGGATGTCGTTTTCCGTGCTCCTTGCCGGTACCGCCCAGCGTAACACCCTGGTACAGGGTCACATCATCACCGATCTCGGCGGTTTCGCCAATGACCACGCCGGCGCCATGATCGATGAAAACGCGATGGCCTATGGTGGCGCCGGGATGGATTTCTATGCCGGTTCTTTTTTTGCTGTGCGCCGAGATCAGCCTGGCCAGCAGCACATGCCCGCGCTTATACAGCTTGTTTGCCAGCCGGTGTGATCGCAGCGCCTTGATGCTGGGATAGCACAGCATAACCTCCAGTCGGCTCCTGGCGGCCGGGTCACGCGCCATGACGGCGGCGATGTCTTCCCTTAGATAGGATGCCATTCAGCTCCTCCTCTTTACAGAAAAACCGTCTCCCCTGCGGGAGACGGCATAGCCGCGGTTCCACTCCGCTTGAAAGAATCATCTTTCCTCTCGGATCGCCTTAACGCGGCGAATACGGCGCGGCCTACTCTTTTTTCGGTGCGCGGCTCCCGAAGGCACTGCCCGTTTCCGTGAAGCGTGCTTTCAGCCCATGGCACGCTCTCTCTGGCACTGAAAAACCCGGGGTTTTTCTTCGTTCATCGCTCTGTTCTATTATATGCACAGCGTGATTTTTTGTCAAGGTTAGAAAGAAAGTACGCTGGTCAGCGTCAAAACGGTGACGGTGGGGGTATTGAACATGCGGAAACGAATGGGATAGATATTTGAAACGCCCAGGCCGGGGCTGATATACTGGGTAACGCCCTGAACAGTGGAAAGACCCACCAATTGGCTGTCGTCCGGAAACCAGCCGCCGCCCAGGGACCGCGGCGCGCGAAGCGCGCCAATCAAGGGCAGGCGAACCTGACCGGCGTTGTAATGCCCGGCCAGCACCAATGACACGCTGCGGAAAAATTGATCCTGGTCCATGCCAGACCATTGCTGTAGCGTGATGATGGTCTCATCCGAAAGGGGGTGATGCGTAAGGGCAATTTGCACATCCTCGGATTGAATGCTTTCCAGGCTCTCTTCCACGGCATCCAGCACATCCAGCCGGTAGGCGATGGCATGCAGCTGGGCCTCCACCTCGGGCGTCATTTCCGGGTTTTCCGTGACAAGCGTATTCCAGCGGGTTTGGTAGGCCAGGCGGGAAGAGGGGATATCAAGCCCATAGACGCTTTCGGGCATGAACCAGATCGTGCTTTTTCCCACTTCCAGCTTTTCAGGATGATCCAGATAAACAGCGCCGTGGGCTTCAGCCGCCAGAATATAATCCGCCTTTACGGTATCGCTTTCGTGAACCGTGGTCAGGATAGCTTCCGGGTCTTCGTCCCCCGCAACAAAATAGACGGGAATTGATGGGAAGAGATCGATCAGCTTGATAAAGGCGTCGTAGCTGCCGTCGGGGGCGCATACGTCGCCGGTGATGCACACAGCCTGGCAGCGTTGGGTCTTCAGCATGGTGGAAATGGTGCTTTGATTTGGCCCAAATTCATAGCCGTGCAGATCGCTGATGTGCAGGATCCGAAATTTCTCAAGGTCCTTGGGCAGCGATGTAACGGTTACGCTGACCTGCTCCACATTGACGCGGCCGTTATTGATAAAATTGAGGGCGACGGATACGGCAAGGACCAATAGTATCAAAAGCGGATAGGCCAGCCAGCCCAATCTGCGGGGCTGTGCCTCCGTGAAAATGGCACGATTTCGGCGCATAATCTTTCTCCTTGGAAAAGTACAGCTTATTATATCGGATACCATGGGTAAAAACAAGCGGGGCGGCCGGTCATTTTTTGTAAAATTGCAGGAAAACGGAAGGCTGCGGCGAAAAAGACAAAAGCATGAAAGGAGGGCGTTTATGCCCAAACCCAAGAAAAGCTATGTCTGCTCTGCCTGCGGCTATGAAAGCGTGCGATGGTATGGAAAGTGCCCGGGATGCGATGCCTGGAATACAATGGAAGAAACGGTCGCCCAGGCGGCAGAAGCAATAGCGCCCAAGCCGCAGAAGCAGCGAGGCGGTACAGGCGCGCAGGTGCGTAAAATATATGAGATAGAAGCCAGCCCACAGCCCCATGTTCCCACGGGTATCGGTGAACTGGACCGGGTGCTGGGCGGCGGCGTTGTGGACGGTTCGCTGATGCTGGTGGGCGGCGAGCCGGGCGTGGGAAAAAGCACGCTGCTGCTGCAGGCGTGCGCCAGGATTGCCCGGCAGGGCAGGAGGGTTATGTATATTACCGGCGAGGAAAGTGCCCGGCAGATTCGCCTGCGCGCCGACAGGCTGGGCACCAGCCGGGATGAAATATATATCCTTGCCGAAAACGCCATGGATGCCATTGAAGAAAAGCTGAATGAAGTGCAGCCGGATTTTGTGGTGATCGATTCCATACAAACCATGTACCGTCCCGATATGGCCAGCGCGCCGGGCAGCGTCAGCCAGGTGCGTGAAAGCGCGGCGCTGCTGATGCGCTATGCCAAAACCAACGGGTGCGCTGTGATCCTGGTGGGACATGTGACCAAGGAAGGCGCCATCGCGGGCCCCCGGGTGCTGGAACACAGGGTGGATGGGGTGCTGTATTTTGAGGGCGATTTTCAGCATGAATACCGGCTGCTCCGGGCGGTGAAAAACCGCTTTGGCTCGGTCAATGAGCTGGGAATGTTTTCCATGACGGGGGAAGGCATGGTGCCGGTGGAAAACGCGTCCGAAACGCTGATTTCCCATCGCTCCATGGGCGCCAGCGGATCGGTGGTTTTCTGCTGTATGGAGGGGATCCGGCCCATGCTGGTGGACCTGCAGGCGCTGGCGGCACAATCCTTCTATGCCGTTCCTCGCCGTACGGTAAACGGCGCCGATCAGGCCAGGGTTGCGCTGCTGCTGGCGGTATTGGAAAAACGCGCCGGGCTGCGATTGTATAATCAAGACGTTTATGTAAACGTGGCGGGAGGTCTTTCGCTGTCCGAACCCGCAATTGACCTGCCACTTTGCGTGGCGGTGGCGTCCTCGCTTTCCGATGTGCCGCTGGCCAGCGACCTTGCGGTGATGGGGGAAATCGGATTGACCGGCGAAGTCC
>JAFUGB010000357.1 GCA_017469605.1 Clostridia bacterium | reverse complement strand
CCTTTGTGTAGTCCCGCTGCAGGTTTTTTCGTATCTTTTGGTAATAAGCCTGCGAAAATTCCTGGGCGGTGATGCCATAGCAGTTCAGCACGTCATGAAAGTACATGGCCACGTCGGCCAGCTCCTCGGTGAGCCGTGCCCGGGGCGCTCCCGGAGCGGCAAGCGCATCGGCGGGAACCTTCTTGATCACATCGATCACCTCGCCCAATTCACCGATCATCCACAGCAGCTTCCCCCGGCCCATGGCGGGGGAGATGCCGCCCCATTCGGGATGGCGTTCCTGCTGGATATCCTGCATGGCCAGCATATCAGACACCGCCAGATCGCTGGGCGAGTTTTCCCAGACAAAGCAGGCCATCATTTCAAACATGGCGGTAAACCGCCAGGGCGTGTCGTAATGATCGTAATAGTGCCCCGGATCGAACAGCGCACAGGCCATGCCCGCGTTTTTTCCGCTGTCCAGGTCAATGTCCCTGTCGCCCAGCATGACGCACCGGGCGGGATCAAGCCCATGCTTTTCCAGCAGGTATTTCAGCGCGTCCGGCGCGGGCTTGCTGGGAAAGCCGGATTCCCGGGTAACGCTGTCGGTAAAATATTGATCCAGTCCGTAATGCCGCAGGGCGTCCAGGCTGGTATGGTCGCGATGGGTGTATAAATAATTGCGTCCGCCGGCGGCGCATACGCTGCTGAGCATGCCCCGGACGCCCAGATAAGGGCGCATGGAATCATACCCTTCCTCCTCGGCGTGGACGGTGTATCGCTGCCAGGCTGCGTCCTCCAGATGGGGACAAAGAACGCGGAATACATGGCGCACCGTGACCTTGGCCAAGGGATCAATGGTTTCGATGGAGGCGGTCACGCCTATGTCTTTCAGGGCATTTTGAATGGCACGGTTGACGCGTGGATACGTGTCAAACAGCGTGCCATCAAAATCCCAGAAGAAATCTGTAAATTTCATCCGGATATTAAACTTTCTTTTAATTACTTGCCGGGCTTATATTCCAGCTCGCTGGTGCAGTGGGGGCAGCGGGTAGCCTTGATGGAAATCTCGCTCTGGCAGAAGGGGCAAACCTTGGTGGTGGGAGCGGCGGGCTTTTCGGCGGGCTTTTTCTTCAGGTTCTTGGCTTTGTTCATGGCCTTGATGATGATGAACAGCACCAGCGCGGTGAGGATGAACTCAACCAGCACGGCCAGGAAGGAAATCAGGCTGCCGGCGAAGCCGGTGCCGCCGTTTTCCAACTTGGGCAGCGCTTCCAGGATGGGGGTCAGGAAGATGTCGATCACAGCGGTGACAACCTTGCCAAAGGCAGCGCCAATGATGACGCCAACAGCCATATCCACCACATTGCCGCGCATGGCAAACTCTTTGAATTCTTGCAGGAATTTTTTCATGATACCTATCTCCTCTCGTTTGTGTTTGCTATATTTTATCACTTGTACGGCCTGAATTCAAGGGGATAAAGCAAAAAAGGGAAGGGTTTTGTATTGACTTATTTTTATTGTATTTTATAATGTATAGAAAAAAACGGAGGATGTACAGGCATGAAAGCACTATTGATTGGCGGTACCGGCGTAATCAGCACCAGCGTGGCGCGGCGGCTGATTGATACCGGTTGGGAGATTACGCTGCTGAACCGGGG
>JAFUGB010000356.1 GCA_017469605.1 Clostridia bacterium | reverse complement strand
TTATGGAATTCTTTTGCCCGGCGGATCAATGCTCCGCGCCCATGGCCACGGCCTGATCCGCGTCGTTTTCCACGATCACGCGCAGCACGGTTTCAATCCCGCGGACAATGGCCTGCTTGGTCAGGCTGGGCGTGTTGGGCCGGGTAAGCACCTGCTCATGCAGGAAGGGTACATGCATAAAGCCGCCCCGCATGGCGGGCCAGAAACGATGAATGTGGTACAGCACACCGTACATCAGGTGGTTGCACACATAGGTGCCTGCCGTATTGGAAAGGCTGGCGGGCAGTCCCGCGTCCTTGATGGCGGTCACCATGGCTTTAACGGGAAGCGTGGCAAAGTAGGCGGGAGCGCCGTCGGCAAAAATGGGCTGATCCACGGGCTGGTTCCCTTCGTTGTCCGGAATCCGCCCGTCGTCCACATTGATGGCCACGCGCTCAGGGGTCAGCCCAAAGCGGCCGCCGGCCTGGCCAATGCACAGCACGGCGTCGGGCTGTTCGCGCTCCATGGCAGCGCGTACCGTTTCAATGGCCTTGCCAAAAACCACAGGTACGTCGATTTTAACGATTTGCGCCCCGGCAACCTCGTTTGCCACAAGGGCCACCGCTTCCTGGGCGGGATTCACGTTGTCGCCGCCAAAGGGCTCAAAGGCAGTCAATAATATTTTCATAGCGTATCCTCAGAAGGCGAAGAAGTACATCAGCGCAATGTGGATCACCAGCATGATAATAGCAACCGGAAGCTGGCTTTTGATGATGGCATACTTGTTTTTCACTTCCAGCAGCGCCGCGGGCATGATGTTGAAGTTGGCGGCCATGGGGGTGCACAGCGTGCCGCAGTAGCCGGCGGTCAGGCCCAGCGCGCCTACGATCACGGGATTGGCGCCCTGCATGATCAGGAAGGGAATGCCGATGCCCGCGGTAATGACCGAGAAGGCGGCAAAGCCGTTGCCCATGATGATGGTGAACAGCGCCATGGCGATGCAGTATACGGCGCAGGCAATCAGCTTGCTGCCGTCGGGAATGATGGCGCTGACGCCGTTGGCAATCACGGTGCCCACGCCGGCGGCGGTGAACAGCGCGCCCAGGGCGGACAGCAGCTGGGGCAGGATGCCCACGGGACCCACGTTATCCATCAGGCGGGTGCCGTCCTTTACCACATATTTGACCGGCGCTTTGAACAGGATCAGGGCCACCAGCAGGGCCACGATACCGGAAACGCCGATGGCGTTATTGGCAGTCAGCCAGGAAAGGGAAGCCACAGAGCCGCCCAGCGTAGCGGCTACCACGGCCACCGCAGCCAGGCACAGCGCGGGGATAAACACCTTGTAACCCAGCTTATTGGCGGAGGCGCGCACGGCCTTGGGATCGGGAACGTCGTTGGCACTCTGCTTTACGCCGTTGATGCCGGTGAGCACGGCAATGATGATCACACACAGGCCGGTGATCCACTTGGGCAGGTGATTGCCCAGGATAAAGGTAAAGGCCAGCAGGAACCAGAAAGCGGCGGTAGTGGCCTTCTTATTGGCCTGGGGATCGCGCAGGGCTTTAATGCCCACCAGCGCAAATACGATGCCAATCAGCGAATAAAAGATTTCAGAAACGATCTGAGCGGTTGTCATTTGGCAGCGCCTCCCTTCGCCATTTTTTCAATCTTTTTATCCAGCGTCAGGTCGCGCCACGCGCCGACCAGCACGCTGATCACGGCAATGGGGATGGACCAGGTGGCAATTTGAAGGGCGGTTACATCATAGCCCTGGGCCACCAGGGTGGATACGATCAGCAGGGTGCCCGAAGCGCCCATGAAGCAGTTTTGCGCGTAGAAGTTGCCGTAGTTTTCGGCGGCGGCAGAAGCGCCGCGGATGGTGTCGCTGGTGGCGTCGTCAATGTCGCCGTACTTGGCCACGGTAGCGCCTTCAGCCATGGGCACAACCACGGGGCGGACAAACTGGGGATGACCGCCCAGGCGGACGGAAAAGGCAGCGGCCAGGGTACGGATGGCCTGGTAGATCAGGATCACGCGGCCGGTGGTGGCATTCTTAATGCCGCGGATAAAGTCGATGGCCTTTTCCTTCAGGCCAAAGCGCTCGCAGATGCCGATGCAGGGAAGCGTCAGCACAAACAGCGTGGCTGTGCGGTTGGTAATAAAGGAAGAGCCCAGGGTTTCCAGGATTGCCATGGGGGACATGCCCGCCACCAGGCCGGTGACGACGCCTGCAATCACGACCGTGGCGATGGTGTCGAATTTGATCGCAAATCCGATCACTACGATCAGGACGCCGATGAGTTTCAAGACTTCCATGTGAAAAGCCTCCTTGGTAAATAGATTTAATCAAACCCGCTTTTCGCAGGCCGGATTCACAATAAACGCGCTTTCCAGTACGCGGGTCATGATGCGCTCGGTTTGTCTGCGGTCCTTGCCCGTCATTTTTTCCATTTCATCAATGGTCCAGGCGGCTTTCTTCGCCAGCTTGGGCACATAGGTGCGCAGTTCCCGGAGCAGCTGTGCCGGCAGCGTAGCCAGTATGATCAGCGGAATGCATACCAGCACGCGCCATAGCTCAAAATAGATGCCGAATTTTCCGTCCTTCATGCACAGGATCAACAGGATAGCGGCACACAGAACGGAGAGGAGAAGGGTATAAAAAATGATGTCCAATCCATTCGCTTTCACCCGGTCGATATGGATGGGCTTGTCAAAATCATAGGATTTTTGGCCGCGCATGGATGAACATCCTTTCTTTCTATAATTTTGAATAATTATAAAAAAGAAAATTCATATTGTCAAGGAGAAAATGACTTTGCAGCGCATAAAATGCAGGATAAAAACAAAGAAGCGTTATTTTTGTCAGGAAAGCAGGATGCTTAGGTCAAAGGCGGGCTGGAGCTTCAGCGAACAGGCGCGGAACAGCCCGGAAACGACGTTTTCATATTCTTTGGCTGTTTTTACTTTGCGCAGGGCGCGCCGGTACGGTTCGCTGTTTTCAAAGCAGCCGCACAGGTATTTCATGGTCAGGTGCATACGGCCCACCACGGCGCTTTCCGGCCAGAAGCGCAGATACTCCCGGTACAGGTCGTCATGAAAGCCACGCAGCGCGTCCAGCGTCAGCCCATCCCCGCCGGCCAACTCCTGCGCCAGGGCCGGATTGCCTGCCAGGCCGCGCCCCATCATGACGCCGGAAATCCGCAGGAAATCGGCCGGCAGCTTCCGCGCTTCTGCCGCTGTGAACAGATCGCCGTTATAGATAAAGCTTTTTTGCATCAGCCCGCAGGCCTCGCGATGGGGCGTGCCGCTGTAGAATTCCTGCCGGGTGCGGGGATGCACGATCAGCTCGGAAATGGGATACTGCTCATAGATTTCATAAAGAACAGGCCATTCAGCAATATCGCTGTAGCCGATGCGGGTTTTAACGGATATGGGCAGGACGGGATGCGCATAGATCCCG
>JAFUGB010000355.1 GCA_017469605.1 Clostridia bacterium | reverse complement strand
AGCCCATATGGTGGGCGGCATGGTGGACGGCGCGCCGGGCAATATCAGCAAATGGGTGGTCAAAGCGCCCTGCGCCCCGAACTTTGCCGTCGGTGCCGCGTTTTCGGTTTAAAATCAGAAAATATCCCGGATCCCCAGCCCGGTGGACAGGCCGTCCCTGTCCAGCACAGTCATGGGCAGATCCAGCGCAACGTCCCGGTCCATGGGCAGGTCGCGCCCTGGGGGAACCAGCAAATCATGGGGCGCGTTTTCGCGCACGGCCCGGGCGTAGTCCAGCGCGCTGTTCAGGGGCCGGTCAAAGCTGACGCCGAATACCTGGTCGCCCTGGCGGTCGTCGGTATGGTGGATATCGCTGCCCGCGCTGCGAAAGGCGTGGGGCAGCATTTTTTGCGCGTAGCGCGCGGCCATGGCATCCCATTCCGGGCGGTTGCCGCTGTTGCACACCTCCACCCCATCCACCCCCAGGCAGGGTGCCACATGGCCCATATATCCCGCCTGGCGGAAGGGATGGCACTGAATACAGCACCCTCCAGCGGCATGCACATGGTCCAGGTACTGCCTGCGGGTCCAGTCCCGCATATCGGGATGGTCCAGCATATATTCCTTGGTCAGGCCGTACACCAGCCATTCGTCCCATAAGTCAAACCTGGCCTCCAGGCCAAAGAATACCTTAAAGCCCCGCTTGTAGCCTTCCTCGGCGGCATCCTCATAGCCCCGGCAGTACTGCGTGACCCATTCCGGCCAGGGCAGATCCCGGCTGGGCCTGCAATTGCCGTGGAAAAAGTGATCGGTCACAAATATCCCGTCATACCCCAGGTCCATATATTTGGCAATGTAAGCGCGCCCGGGCACCTTGCCGCAGGCGCTGCCCTGCATGGTATGCAGGTGCGTTTCGTATTTGTAGCGCATGCTTCCTCCCGCGTCACACCGCGATCCGCCGGTAATAGGCCAGCAGCGCCTGGCCGGCCACGTCCTCCACGTCCTTTTCGGCAAAGCCCCGGCGGCGCAGGCCGTCCAGCAGCTTGGGAAAATCGGCGGGGGAATGAATGCCCTCGGGCTTGCGCTCGATGCCGTCAAAATCCGAGCCGAAGCCCACCTTGCCCTGGCCGCCCATCTCGTACATGTGCACGATATGATCGATTATGCGGTCGATGGTGGCAGGCTCGCCAATGATGGTGGGCCAGAAATTGATACCCACATAGCCGCCCTTGGCAAAGATTTCCCGCAGCAGGTCGTCGCTCAGGTTGCGGCAGTGGCTGACCAGCGCCCGGCAATTGCTGTGGCTGGCCATGGGCGGCTTTTCGCATTTTTCCAGGATGTCCCACACGCCGGCGTCGTTCAGGTGGCTGACATCGGCGGCCATGCCGATCTCCTGCATGAGCCGGATGGCTTCCAGGCCGTAGGGCTTGAGCCCCCTTGTATCGCCGCTCACGGCGGGATAGGCCAGGGTGTTTTCATGGTTCCAGGTTATGGCCGCCATGCGCACGCCCCGGCGGCGGTATTCCTCCACCACGTGCAGCCCCTTATCAAAGGGCTCGCAGCCCTCGATGGACAGCATCACGGCCACCTGGCCGTCCCGGGCCTCGCTGGGATCGTCCACGCGCTTCCAGCCCTGCCGCTCCAGCAGCTCCATTTGGCGGAACATTTGGGCAAACAGCCCCTCCACGTCGCCCTGGCGGCCTTTGCCCACGTACATGGCCAGCGTTTGCAGGCTCACGCCGCCCTGCCGCAGTCTTTCCATGGTCACGTCCAGCGGCTGGTCCGGCTGCACGGCCATACGGTACAGCGTATCGCAATGGGTATCACAGATGATCATTTTCCTGCCTCCCTTTCCTCATGCCAAAGCATTTCATACCGGGTGCGGAATTCACCGGCCCCCAGGCCCCGGCGGTCGTTTTCGATTTCGCCCCGCTGGCTGTCGTAGGGATCGGCCCGGGGATACTTTTTCGGGGGCGAAAAGGGCGCGTAATACGCCCGGTTGGCCACCATGCGCCAGGGATCCAGGTTGCCAAAGTAGAAGCGCCGGCGCAGCTCGCTTCCGCTCCGCCGTCTGCCGCCGCCAAAGGAGCAGTCCACCGGCAGCCAGCCCAGGCGCTCGCTGTAAAACTCGGCCCAATCGTGGCTGCCCACGTCGTCCGGCTTGGCGTACAGGCCGCTTTGCCACCGGGCGGGGATGCCGCTGATGCGGCACAGCGCAATGAACAAAAGCGCCTGGATGCCGCAGTCGCCCCGCAGGTTCACGGCGCAGTATTCGGCCCCGGCTTCCATCAGCAGGTAAGGCGGCATGAAGGCATAGGTCACACGGCTGGTGATATAATCATAAAACCGGCGGGCCACGCGCACAGCATCGGTTTCATCTCCCCGAAGCTGGGCGGCCAGCGATTTCAGATAGGGCGTAAACGCAAGATGGGGCGGCTGCTCCGCCAGGTCGGCGTCGCACACCGGGCGGGCGTCGGGATAGATGGGCCCGCGGATGCTTTCGTCCATGGGGTCCACGTAGCGGGGATGCTGGGTAACGGTATATTCCAGGGTAAAATCCGGCGAGGCGCGCAGGCTGCCCTCCAGGTACGCCGTGCGCTGGGGTGCGTCCTCGGCGTCCACCGAAGCGAGCATCAGGCTGCTTTGGATCTCCTGGGCCGGCTCCTGCTGCATGCTGCGGGCGGCCACGGGCATATGCACGCGGTACAGCGTATCGGGCTCCAGCGTGCGCACATGGGTAACGGCGCGCAGGCGATAGCGGTATACCACGTCGTGCTCCATCATGCGGCCGATCACGGCGTCCAGCGCTTCGCTGCTGTCCGCCCGGGGCTTTTCGGCCCGGCGGTTCAGCTGGGGCTGGGACTTGAGCAGCGAGCCCACCAGGTCCTCATGATACCGGCGCACGCCGTCCACATAGATAAAGTCCAGCAGGCCGTCGGCCAGCAGCGCCTGCAGCTCCCGGTCGGTAAAGCTGTGCACCCGCTCCCGCATGGCCAGGAGCAGCTGCTCATGGGTATAGGGATAGCAGGCCGCCCACTGGGGCAGCAGCGCGCGCTCGGCTTCCAGCCGGGTTTTCAGCATGTCCGGCAGGGGCTGGGAAAGGCGCTTGTCGATCAGCTCCAGCGCCAGGCTGATTTCGCCCGCGCCCTTGAGCCTGGCGATATCCGCCGGCAGCGGGCAGGACAGCGATTCAAGATAGCGGTCAGGCATGGATGGGCCTCCCTTCATGGTATGCGTCTATGTTACCGCAAAACGGCAAAAATGTACAGGGGATATGAAAAAACTCCCGCCCGGGGAGACGGCAAGCTGTGAATGAACTGTAAAATCCTTCCCGGACGTTTGCCAAACGCCGCCGAAAAAGATATAATAGAGCTGTTTATTCATCCAATGTGGAGGGTTTCCATGCGCCGCGCGCTGATTTTGCTGTTTGTTTTTTTGCTGCTGGCCGTTTCCGGCCTGGCGGAGGAAGCCGCCGTGCAGGATTGCACGGTGATCCCGGGCCAGGGCGCCCAGCTGCGCTATACCGTTCCCGAAACGTGCACGGGCTCGCTGGCGCTGACCGATGCCGGCGGGCGGCAGAGCTGGCAGCTGTTGAGCCCGCGGGTCATGCTGGAGGGCAAGCACGCCCTGAACCTGGACGCTTCCTTTTTTGAGGGGCTGGCCCAGGGCGAATACCGCATCGTGCTGTCCCTGCCGGACGGCCAGGCCATCGGCACGCTGACGGTGGGCACGCCGCCCGCCGCCGTTGAAAGCGCCGCGCCCTCCGCCGTTACCCCGGGGCTGCGCGGCGGCAACGCCTGCGGCAATCCGGGCTGCTACTGGTGCACGCCCATGGACATCACCGATGAGCAGGCGGTCTGGGCCATGCTCACATCGCCCATGACGGTGGTTGACGCCGGGCAGAAGGAGCAGGTGCTTTTGTACGCCCAGCCCGATGCCGGCAGCGAGGCCATTGCCGTGATCACCGGCGCCAGCCAGGGCGTGCATGTGCTGGAGGAGCGGAGCGACGGCTGGACAAAGGTGGAATCTTACTCCAGCTCCTTTCACGACAGCGAGGTGAAAAACTGGAACGGCTTCGCCACAGGCTATATCCAAAGCAGCAAGCTTAAAAAAGCCCAGGTCAGCCAGGAATACGGCATCGTGATCGACAAGCTGACCCAGCGGCTGTACCTGTTCCACAACGGCAGGCTGATGACCGAGCTGCTCGTATCCACCGGCCTGTACAACCCGCGCCAGCCCTACAATGAAACGCGCTCGGGCGAGTTCATGGTGGTCAGCCGGGTGGGCGATTTCAAGAGCGATAACCTGGTATGCGGCCTGGGCCTGCGCTTCAACAGCGGCGACCTGCTGCACGAGGTGCCCCATACCGTCAACGCCGACGGCTCCAAAAACTATAAAAACTGCGAGCCCAAGCTGGGCAGCCGGGCCAGCCACGGCTGTATTCGGGTGCAGCGGCTCCGCAACGCCGACGGCATCAATATGCGCTGGCTGTGGGACAACATCAAGGTGGGCACCAAGCTGGTGGTCTGGGAGGACTACCAGGGCCGCCAGATCCCCGTGCCCGACGACAGCACGCCGGTGTACTACAACCCCAACGGCGGCAGCAATTACCATTTGACTGCCACCTGCAACGGCGTGAAGGACCAGTACCTGCCCCTGACGGCCTTTTCCTACGGCGAATTGGACAGCGGCGTTTACGCCCGCCTGACCCCCTGCCCCTACTGCGTCCCCCCGCGCCGCAAGGCCGAGATCGCCGCCATCAATGAGGAGCACCGGAAAGCATCGCCCGGGGAGATCATGGCGCTCATCGGGCAGTGACCGGGATGCGGAAAACGCGTTTTCTATCATTCATTTTAATAGGGAGAATAAAATCATGAAGGTATTGCTGATCAACGGAAGCGCCCACAAGAACGGCTGCACCGCCCGGGCGCTCAGCGAAATGGTCAAGGTATTTGAGCAGGAAGGCATTGAAACCGAAACGGTACACGCCGGCAGCCAGAATATCCGGGGCTGCGTTTCCTGCAACAGCTGCCGCAAAACCGGCAAATGCGTGTTTAACGACCTGGTCAACGAGCTGGCCCCCAAGCTGGAGGCGGCCGACGGGCTGGTGGTGGGCACGCCCGTATACTACGCCCATGCCAACGGCGGGCTGCTGGCGCTGCTGGACCGGCTGTTTTACAGCACCCGCTTTTCCAAGCAGATGAAGGTGGGCGCCGCCGTGGTATCCAGCCGCCGGGCGGGCAGCACCAGCGCGTTTGACGATATCAATAAGCATTTCACCATCAGCGGCATGCCCATCGCCAGCAGCACCTACTGGAACGAGGTGCACGGCTTTACCGCCGCCGACGTGGAAAAGGACAAGGAAGGCCTGCAAACCATGCGCAACCTGGCCCGGAACATGGCTTTCCTGATCAAATCCATCGCCCTGGGCAAGGAAGAATACGGCCTGCCCCAAGCCGAGCAAGGCACCTTTACCAGCTTCCCCGACGGGCTGTGAGCATGGCAGGCAAAACGGCGGCCCGGCCGCCGGTGATCCCCACGGCGCGGCTCACGCTGCGCCCCTTCAGGGCCGCGGACGCGCCGGACATGGTGGATCTCCTTACCGATCCCGCGGTGAGCCGCACCTATGTGCTGCCCGATTTTCCCCGCCGGGAGGATGCCGCGGGCCTGTTTGCGCGGCTGCTGGCCATGAGCGGCGCGCCGGAGCATTTTATCTACGGCATTTCGCTGGGCGAAAGGATCATCGGCTTTGTCAACGACGTGCAGACCGGCGAAACCGATATCGAACTGGGCTATGTGATCGCCCCGGCCCATTGGAACCGGGGCTATGCCGCCGAAGCGCTGGCCGCCTGCATTGAAGCGCTGTTCGCCCTGGGCTTTGATACGGTGAGCGCCGGGTATTTTGAGGGCAACGAGGCCAGCCGCCGGGTCATGGAAAAATGCGGCATGCGCCCCGCCTGCAAAAGCCAGGTCATCGTGTACCGGGGGCAGGAACGGGTATGTATCTATTATGAAATCAGCAAAGGAGCGGGCGCCCCGGGGAGGGCGTGAGCCCGCTCTTTTTGCGCATCAAATACCGGAGACCGGAAAATCGCCGGCAGGCGGTGCCATTTTGCCGCCGGGGGGTTTCCTTTTTGCGGCAAATAATGCTATAATGGCAGGGAAAAAGCGCCAAAGGGCAGCGTGACGGCTGCCTGGCGCCGCTGTATGGATTGCTATGAATATGCGGGAGGTCAATTTTATGCCCAATATATACCGTCCCTTCCCCGGCGATATCACCAACGTGCACGGCATCCGGGTGGGCCAGGCCCAGAACATGGAGACGCTCACCGGCGTAACCGTGGTGCTGGCCCCCGCCCAGGGCGCCGCGGGCGGCGTATCGGTGCGAGGCGCGGCCCCGGGCACCCGGGAAACCGATCTTTTAAAGCCCGGCAACCTGGTGGAAAGCGTTCACGCCGTGTCCATTGGCGGCGGCAGCGCCTATGGCCTGGCGGCGGCCGACGGCGTGATGAAATACCTGGAGCAGATGGGCGTAGGCATTGAGATGGGCGGCCACAGGGTGCCCATTGTGCCCGCCGCCGTACTGTACGACCTGGGCGTTGGGGACGGCGATGTGCGCCCCGACGCCGCCATGGGCTATTCGGCCTGCGTCAGCGCGGGCAAGGGGATGGCCCAGGGCCGCGTGGGCGCCGGCGCCGGCGCCACCGTAGGCAAGCTGGTGGTGGGCGGACAGCCCCAGCCCGGCGGCGTGGGCAGCGCCAGCATCACCCTGCCCGAGGGCGTCACCGTGGGCGCCGTGGCGGCGGTGAACGCCGTGGGCGATGTATACCATCCGGTCACCGGCGAGTGCATTGCCTGCGCCCGCATGGAGGATGGCACGCGGGTGCCCGCCGAGGGCCTGCTCATGGGCCAGGCGGCCGCCCATCAGATGCTGCGCATCCCGGCCCCCGGCAGCAATACCACCCTGGGCGTGGTGGCGGTGGACTGCAAGCTGACAAAGGAGCAGTGCCAGCGCCTTGCCGACGTGGCCCATGACGGCTATGCCCGCACCATCCGCCCGGTGCATACCCAAATGGACGGCGATACCGTGTTCAGCCTGGCCACCGGCCGGGTGAGCAGCGACGTAAACTTTATCAAGCTCTGCGCTGCCGCCAGCGAGGCCATGGCCCGGGCCGTGGCCAACGCCATCCTGTTCAGCCTGGACGCATGATACGGGGGCTTGGCTGCGATGTGTGCGCCATATCGCGCATGGCGCGTATGATGGAAAATCCCCGCTTCCTGGAGCGCTGGTTCACAGCGCCCGAGCGGGAATATATTGGCGCGCGCAAAAATGCCGCCCAGACGGCGGCGGGCATCTTCGCGGCCAAGGAGGCCTTTGTGAAGGCGCTGGGCACCGGCTTTGCGGGGCTGGCGCCCAACCAGGTGGCCGTTGCCCACGATGCGAACGGCGCGCCGCGCTACGATATCAATCAAGCCATGCGCGCGGCCATGGAGCAAAAGGACGCCAGGGCCGCTTTCCTGTCCATTTCCCATGACGGCGATACCGCCATGGCGGCGGCTGTGCTGGAGGGATAAAAATGCGATATATCGTGACTCCCGATGAAATGCGGGCGGCGGAGCAGGCGGCCTTTGCGCGGGGCGTGTCCTCGCTGCTGCTGATGGAAACGGCGGCGCGCCAGGCCTTTGAAACGCTGCGCGGAATGGCGCCCGCCGGCGGGCGCGCCGTATTTTTGTGCGGCCCAGGCAACAACGGCGGCGATGGCCTGGCCATGGCGCGGATGTGGCGCCTGGCGGGCGGCAGGGCTGCCGTGGTGCTGCCCATGGCGCCCCGGACGCCGGACGCCCGGATCAATCTGGACTACGCCAAGGCTTTGGGCATCCCCATCACCGCCCAGCCTGAAGCCGGGGCAGATGTCATTGTGGACGCGCTTTTTGGCACCGGCTTTCGGGGCAAAATCCAGGCCGAAAGCCCCATGGGCGAGCTCATCGCCTGGGCCAACCGCGCGGGCTGTCCGGTGCTGTCGGTGGATATTCCCAGCGGCATGGACGGCCTTACCGGCGCGGCGGCGGGCGCCTGTATCCGCGCCGATCAAACGGTCACCTTTCACGCCGCCAAGCGCGGGCTGATTTTCAGCCCCCACCGCCAGTGGGCGGGGGAAATCACCATTGCCGATATCGGCCTGCCCCCGGGCGACGGTATGCCCTGGGCGGACAGCCTGGCCGAGCTGCTGCCGCCCCGCCGGCCGGACGCCCATAAGGGCGACTGCGGCCGGGTAATGATTTACGCGGGCAGCCCGGGCATGGCGGGAGCCGCCCAAATGGCGGCGCTGGCCTGCCTGCGGGCGGGCAGCGGCCTGGTAACGGTGGTCTGCCCCCGGGAAATCATTCCGGTCCTGCAAAAAACCGTGCCCAACGCCATGTGCCGGGCGGCCGAGGAGCAGCCTGACATCCCCAGCGACGCAACGCTCTTTGGCTGCGGCCTGGCCGAAAACGAGAATACCTGGCGGGAGCTCATGCGCCTGCACCGGGCCGGCCGGCGCGAGGTTTGGGATGCCGGCGCGCTGAACCTGCTGTCCGGGCACCCCATGGCCCTGGGCCCGGACGCCGTAATCACGCCCCATGTGGGCGAGGCCGCCCGGCTGCTGGGACAGCGCATTGGCGAAATCACCGCCGATCTGCCCGGAGCCGCCCAGGCCCTGCGGGAAAAATATCAGTGCAATGTGGTGCTCAAATCAGCGGTCAGTGTGATCTGCGGCGCCGACGGCCGATTGGCGGTCAACGCCGCGTGGTCCCCCGCCCTGGCCAAGGGCGGCAGCGGCGACGCGCTGGCCGGTATCCTGGCTTCGCTCCTGGGCCAGGGGCTTGCCCCCATGCAGGCCATGCAGGCCGCCTGCCTGTGGCACAGCCTGGCGGGCCGGCTGGCGGGCCAAAAGCACGGCATCCGCGGCGCGCTGACTGGCGAGGTCATTGCCTGCATGGGAGAGGCCGAAATCCTGTACGGGGCGGAATAAAGCCCTCCTGTTTTACGGGAAGAAGCGTCAATTGGGACGGAAACAGGCGCCCTGCGTGTCAGCCGTTCACTTCGCCGGCCACCACGAAGGAATTGCGCATGAATTCGGCATACAGGGTAAATTCGGCTTCCCGCTCCTCGGGATAGGTAATGGTAAGCGAATGGAATTGGTTTTCGCCGCTGTAAACGATGACATACATGCCAGTATCCTGGGCGGTGAGCATATTCACCTCGGGCAGATCGCTGATGATCAGGCCCTCATTCTCCTCGCCCAGCAGCTGGCGGGCATATTCCTCCCGGTTCAGGTCCAGCGCGTCCTCCACGCGGTAGCGCACGCCCGATACGAAGCTGCCGTCCCCGGCGTAACAGGAAAAGTCATAGGCGTCCTCATCGTTGACGGTATACAGGTCGGGCAGGCTCACCGAAAAATCGTCGGCCTCCATCATGACCATGCTGCCGAAGGCGTAATAATCCCCGGTTTCGCAGGATACCAGCGCGTAGCCGTCGCCATCGCGCTTGGCGCATACCGTGGCGTCGCACAGCCAGGTAATGGCCTCGTCCGGCGCGTAATGGGGCAGGCTGTCGCCGCCCTCCTCGGCGTACACATCGCATTCCAGCACATAGCAGCCGCCGTCCTCCACGCAGCTGTACACCAGCGCGCCAATATAGGTATTATCATCGTATTCCAGCGGCAGCGCTTCCCGCACCACGCCATCCAGCCAGGGGCGCATGGTGGTGAGCTCGGCTTCGCTCAGGGCAATCTCCCGCGTTTCGCGGGTGGGCGCGGCCAGGGCGCCCAGCGGCAGCAGCAGGCAAATCAGCAGGCAAATCAGCTTTTTCATTTGTTTTCTCCCTTCTCGTTCAGGTACTGGGCGATGGCCAGCGCGGCGGTATTGCCCTGCCCCACGGCCCGGGCGGCCTGGTAGGGCGCGCCGGTGATATCGCCGGCGGCGAACACGCCCTCCACGCTGGTGCGCATCTTTTCATCCACCTTCACGGCCTCGCCGTTCATTTCCAGCTTGGGCAGCAGCGTGCTCAGCGCCACCGCCGGACGCAGGATGAATACGCAGTCATAGGCTTTTTCTTGCTCCCCGGCGGTGAGGATCACCCGCTCGCCCTCGGCGCGGATGGCCGTGGGCTTGCCCGGCACCAATACCACGCCCTCGGGAGCCTCGTGGGGTTTTTCCATATAATAATCCACGGGGCAGATGCCCTTGAGGAAGTCCACATCCTCTTTAAAGGAAGCATCCTGGCATACCACAGCCACGGGGCGTCCCTTGTACAGCATGCCGTCGCAGGTGGCGCAGTAGCTGACGCCCTGGCCCACCAGCGCGTCCTCCCCCGCGATGCGCGCAATCCTTCCAATGCCGGTGGCCAGAAGCACGGCATCGCACTTGATCATGTCCTCCCCCGCCAGCACGGTAAAGCCCCGGCGGGTTTTCTGAATCAGCCGCGCCAGGCCGTTCTGGAATTTTACGCCGGCCTTTTCGGCCTGCTGGGTAAAGCCCTTTTGCATATCGCTGCCCGCCATTTCGGGCAGGCCGGGATAATTGTCCACGCGCTTGGCCTTCTCCAGGGCGCTTGCCCCCGAGCGCAGAATGGTGACGTCGGCGTCCCGCAGCCGCAGCGTCAGGGCAGCCGAGCAGCCCGCCGGGCCGCCTCCGATGATCAGTACATGCGCCATATTCCTGCTCCTTTCGTTTGTTACAAAACTATTATATCACACTTTATAATTTTGCAATATATGGACGTTGTAAATATTTTATGAATATGGGGGGAAAAATCCGCGAAGAAGGGGGCTGTTGCGCTAAGCCCCACAAAAAAATGGAGAAGTTCGTAAGAACATCTCCGTTTTTTGCTGTATAATGTAACTGCATGAAACAATGTCAGCAGGCAGATTATACAGCAAAAGAAACGGCAGTGCAAGTAGTTTTGCCGCTGGACGTAGAGACCAGATTTTTTTGTGAAAAGGAGAAATATTATTTTTGTGAAAAGGGGAAATAGCCCTTGACAAAACGGCAAAGAACGAGTATTATATTATAGCGTCATTGAAAAATCAATGCGCGCGATGTGGGGGAGCATAGCTCAGCTGGGAGAGCATTTGCCTTACAAGCAAAGGGTCACAGGTTCGAGCCCTGTTGTTCCCACCAAAGTTGGCCCGGTAGTTCAGTTGGTTAGAACGCCAGCCTGTCACGCTGGAGGTCATGGGTTCGAGCCCCATTCGGGTCGCCAATATATTTGCCTCGATAGCTCAGTTGGTAGAGCAGCAGACTGAAAATTTGCGTGTCACTGGTTCGACTCCGGTTCGAGGCACCATTTATGCGGTAGTAGCTCAGTTGGTAGAGCGCAACCTTGCCAAGGTTGAGGTCGCGAGTCCGAGCCTCGTCTACCGCTCCATTTATTCCTGGGGCTTATCCCCCGCGGCGCCGTAGCCAAGTGGTAAGGCGAAGGTCTGCAAAACCTTTATTCTCCGGTCCGAATCCGGACGGCGCCTCCAATTAAAAAGAGCTGTCTCATGAAGGGGCAGTTCTTTTTATATATGGAAAGTAAAAAAATCAACTGGCCATGCCGCTAAATTGCGTGGGTGGACATGCAGCGGATGGCCCGATAAGATTACTCAATGCCGTCATGGAAAGAAGGGCCCGCAGGAAGATTTGGGCGGCATAGTCCCAAAAGGGGAGAATGTCCGCTTAAAACGGGCTTATTGCTTGCGAAGGATT
>JAFUGB010000354.1 GCA_017469605.1 Clostridia bacterium | reverse complement strand
TATCTGTCCAGCTGGCAGCAAGCCTGCGAGGCGGCGGATGCCATTTACCGGGTGCCTGTACCGCGCAAGGCCGACGCCGTCATCGCCAGCTGCGGCGGTTATCCCAAGGATATGTCGCTGTACCAGGGCACCAAGACCATTGACAATGTGGAGCCCTGCCTGAAAACCGGCGGCACGCTGATCCTGATCATCGAGGCCCGGGAGGGCGGCGGGCCCGCCGAGTATTTTGACTGGATCAGGAACCTGACGGACGGCTCCATGGAAGACCGGCTGCGCAATCATTTTACCATCCCCGGCTACATCTTTTTCCTGAATTGCGAGCAGGCCCGGCGATACCGCATCCTGATGCTGACCTCCATCCCGCCCGAAGAGGTGGCGCCCATGGGCATCCAGGCTTTCAGCCGGATGGAAGACCTGCTGGCCGCCGCCCAGCTTGAAGGCAAATCCCTGTATGTGATCCAAAACGGCAGCACCGTGATCCCCTGTCCCCGGGAGGCATAATATGCAGAAATACATTGCCAAGCGCTTTCAAAACGCCCGCAGCGGTCTTTCGCTGGATATCGAAGCCCTGCGCCGCTACAGCGACGTCATTGACCTGAGCATCGGTGATACCGATTTTACCACCGACGGCCGCATCATCGACGCCGCCTTTGCCGACGCCAAAGCCGGATATACCCATTATGGCGATCCCAAGGGCGATCCCCAATTGATCAGCGCCATCTGTGCCGCCTGGCAGGAGGATTTTAACCAGGCTGTGTCGCCTGACGAAGTGCTGATCACCACCTCCAGTTGCATGGGCATGAGCCAGGTGCTGCTGGCGCTGCTGAACCCCGGGGATGAAGTGATCGTATTCGCGCCTTATTTTGCCGTGTATAAGCAGCAGATTGAGCTGGCAGGCGGCAAATGCGTGGAGGTATCCACCTGGGCGGAGGATGGCTTTGCTCCCCGGGAGGAAGCGCTGCGGGCCGCCCTTACGCCCCGCACACGGGCCATGATCCTGAATACTCCCTGCAATCCCACCGGCGCAGCCTATGATCGGAACACGCTGGAAATGCTGGCCCAAATCGCCCAGGCGCACGATCTGCTGATCGCCGCCGATGAGATTTATACCCGCTACCTGTATGACGGCGAATTTATTCCGCTGCGCACGCTGCCGGGCATGCGTGACCGGGTGATCACGCTGAACAGCTTCAGCAAAAACTTTATGATGACGGGCTGGCGCGTGGGCTGCATCATCGCCCACCCCGACCTGATCCGGGTGTTCCAGCACGTAAACAACGGCATGACCTACACCACGCCGGCCATTTCCCAGCGCGCTGCCCTGCGCGCCCTGTCCCTTCGGGATGAGATCGCCAGGCATTATATCGCCCAATACAGGGACCGCGTATATTACACGGCGGACCGGTTGGCGGGCATTCCCTGGATCACGCTGTACCGCCCCCGGGGCACGTTCTACCTGTTCCCAGGCATTGAAAAAACCGGCCTTTCCGACGACGCCTTCTGCGATCTTGTGCTGGAAGAGACGCATCTGCTGGTCTCCCCCGGCAGCGCTTTCGGCCGGGCCGGACAAGGGCATTTCCGCGTCGCGGCCACCGTGCCCATGGACAAGCTCCGGGAGGCCATGGATCGGCTGGAAAACCTGCATATATGCATTCAAAATGCATAAACAAAATTTTTTATCAATATTTTTGCATAACCACTTGACATTTTCCTTTTTTTGTGTATAATAATTCGCGTACATTAAATTTTCTTTATCTGGAGGGTAAAATGAACGCTATGAAGAAAATGTTTGTAATGCTGATGGCCCTGGTGCTGGTCCTGGGCACTGTTTCCGCTTCCGCCGACGGCGTACTGGCCAAGATCCAGGCCGAGGGCAACAAAAAGATCGTGATGGGTACAGAAGCAAAGTATCCCCCTTATGAATACCTGGACGACAACGCAAATTACGTCGGCTGCGATATCTGGCTGGCCCAGCAGATCGCTGAAGCTTTGGGTGTAGAGCTGGAGATCCAGGATATGGATTTTGACGGCATCATTGAGTCGGTCAAGACCGGTATGGTGGATATTGGCATCGCCGCCTTCACCCGCACTGAGGAACGCGCGGAAGTGATCGACTTTTCCGACCTGTATGAGACCAGCGCCCAGTTGCTGATCGTCAAGACCGGCAACGCTGAAAAGTACAGCACCAAGGAGTCCCTGGCCGGTTTGCAGGTAGGCGCCCAGCAGGGCACCGTACAGAGCCAGCTGGTGGAAAACGCCCTGCCTGACAGCACGCTGTTTGAGCTGAAGGATTATCCCAATCTGGCCCTGGAAACTATTAACAACAACATCGCCGGCTTCGTTGTGGACTCTGCCGTGGGCCTGTCCATGGTGGCCAGCAGCGAGGGCCAGCTGGAAGTAAGCAACTTTGCGTTCACCGCCGAAGAAGCCAGCTTTGGCAAGGCGGTCGTAGTGGCCAAGGGCAACGAGGACCTGGTGGCTGCGATTAACGAAGTAATTGCCAAGGTGACCGCCGACGGCTCCTACCAGGCCGCTTATGACGCCGCCGTAGCGGACTCTGGCGAGACCGGCGACTGATTTACCCCAAGCAAACCCATGCCGTGAAACCGTTTCCCGGTTTCACGGCTTTCCGTGTTTTTAACTGCGCAGGAGGATTTACATGACCTTTTTCGTCAACGTTTGGACGACGCTGGAAAAATACTACAGCTTTTTCCTGGAGGGCGTGCAGAATACGCTGATCATCGCCTTTTTCACCGTGCTTTTCGGCACGCTGCTGGGCATCCTGATGGCCATGGCCAAGCTGAGCGGCTTCAAGCCCCTGCGCTGGCTGGCCACGGCTTATATTGAGTTTTTCCGGGGGACGCCGCTGATGGTGCAGCTCATGTTCATTTTTTACGGCCTGCCCATGATGGGCGTCACCTTCCCCAACGTTCCCTTCATTGAAAACTTCCAGCGTTTCGCCGCCGGCATCGTGGCCATGAGCCTGAACAGCTGCGCTTACGTGGCCGAGGTGATCCGCAGCGGCATTCAGGCGGTGGACGCCGGCCAGATGGAAGCCGCCCGCTCCCTGGGCTTCAAAAAAAGCCAGAGCATGCTGCTGGTGATCCTGCCCCAGGCCATCCGCAACATCCTGCCTGCCCTGGGCAACGAATTTGTGACGGTGATCAAGGAGAGCTCCATCGTTTCGGTGATCGGCATTGCCGACCTGATGTACCGTACCAACGGCGTGAAGGCTAAAAACTATAAAACGCTGGAGTGTCTGTTCATCGCCGCCATTATCTATTGTATCCTGACGTTTGGAAGCAGCAGGCTGATTTCCCTGATGGAGAGGAGGATGCGCCGTGGCCGGAAATGATATGATCCAGGTAAAGCACCTGACCAAACAGTTTGGCAAGCTCACCGTGCTGAACGATATCAGCACCTCCTTCCACGCGGGCGAGGTGGTAAGCATCATCGGGCCCTCGGGCGGCGGCAAAAGCACCTTTTTGCGCTGCCTGAACCTGCTGGAAGTGCCCACCAGCGGGCAGATCCTGTTTGACGGCGTGGATATTTGCGATAAAAAAACCGATATTAACCTGCACCGGCAGAAAATGGGTATGGTTTTCCAGCAGTTCAACCTGTTTGAAAATATGAACGTGATGCGCAACCTTACCGCCGCGCCGGTGAAAATCAAAAAAATGCCCAGGCAGCAGGCCGAGGAAAAAGCCGTGAGCCTGCTGAAGCGGGTGGGCCTTGCCGATAAGGCCGACGCCTATCCCAGCCAGCTCAGCGGAGGCCAAAAGCAGCACATCGCCATCGTGCGCGCGCTGATGATGGAGCCCGAGGTGATGCTCTTTGACGAGCCCACCAGCGCCCTGGACCCCGAAATGATCGGTGAGGTGCTGGACGTGATGAAGGCGCTGGCCGAATCCGGCATGACCATGATCGTGGTCACCCATGAAATGCGTTTTGCCCGGGAGGTCAGCAGCCGCACGCTGTTTCTGGATGGCGGGCACATTGAGGAAGACAAGCCCAGTCACGCGCTGTTTGAGCACCCCGAAAGCCCGCGGCTGATCAGCTTTTTGGAAAAGGTGCTGTAAGCCGGGAATGGCCCGGGGAACGGTACGGCCCGCTTCTCAATCCTTCCTGATCCGCAGCAGCCACTGGCCATACTCCGCAGCGGTGTACAGCTCAAAATCCTGATCAAAGCTGTAGCCCGCAGGCGCCTTGAGCAGCACCACGTGATATGCATCGGGCTCGCCTTCAAAGGTGATCACGCCGTCGTCATCGGCTTTTACGGTGGTGCACGCGGTGTCGGTGCAGAAATTGACATACACGCCGGGAACAGCGTCATTGTTCTGGTCAACCGCGTGAATGATATAAGCGGCGGCTTCCGGCTGTGTTTCCCCGTCGGCATAGGCCCAGGTCACATCATATCCCTGGGCACGGAAATCCGCCATAAATTCTTCGATATAATCCTCGGAGGAAATAAAGTATACCATCATATCCCGGTCGTCGCTTTCACTGTACCCAGCCAGCACGCCGGCCGTATAATGGTATTGGTCTCTGGCGGAAGGCATGGCCTGATCATAGCGGTAAGCGGTCCGGTCATCGGTCAGCAGGGAAGACAGCGTGTTCAGCGCTTCCAGCGTATAATCATAATAGATCATGTCGTCCGGATCGGCTTCCGCATCGAACACCAGACGCAATTGGGCCTCGTCATCATTGATCACATACACCGGCATGCCGGTATCCTCTTCCTTCCAGAAAACGGTAACGCGCTGGGCCGAGGGATTTTCCACGATGACATCCCGTTCGGCCGCCACAGGAAAGGCCGCCGTGGCGCTGCTTCTGGGGATATCGGTATACACGCGGGTTTCGGTATAGCTTTCCCCCAGGAAAGCCGTCACCAGCCGTTCCACCTCATTGGCATCCCGGAAGCTTCCCGAACGCATAAAAGCGGCGTTGCCAAAGCGGTCCACAATCACCGTGGTGGGAATGGCCGCGGCATACACATATTGGGCCAGGGCGGTATCGGTATCGCTGCCCATGGGGAAGGCGACGCCATGGCTTTCACGGAACGTCTCGATCTTTTCCATGGAATCCTGGCTTTCACAGGACAGGGCGATAAAGGCCACGCTGTCGGCATACTTTTCATATACCTCGTTCAAATAAGGGAATTCTCG
>JAFUGB010000353.1 GCA_017469605.1 Clostridia bacterium | reverse complement strand
GGATGTCGCAAAGAGAGCTTCCGGGCAGAAGAAAACCCGGTGGCCAGCCGAAAAATAAGTTTACTTATTTTCCGGTCTGCCCAGCGGGCTTTCGCTGTGCGCTTTGCGCACAGCATGCACGGCTTTGCCGTGCTGCCCGGAAGCGGTGGCAGGCATCCTTGCTTCTCTTTGCCGCAGTCGCTTTTACGGCGACAAACGCAGCCCTTTCTGGTTCTCTTTCGGGCTCCGAAAGAGAACGCCCTCCCGTTCGCATCCCTTCCCTGCCAAATTTGTGTTTTCAGATGTATTGCTTTTATCAGGTTTTAATATCATTTGATGCTTTTGGGGGTAAAAAAAGCTGCCGCAGCTTTTGTGCGGCAGCCGCCCCTCGCTTTTTTGCGATTATTTGCTTTTGATATAGGGCTTGCCATTGGCGGAGGGCACATGGGATTTGCCTACAAACAGCACCAGCACGATCACCGTGACCACGTAGGGGATCATGGAGATCAGCTGCATATTAATGCCGGAGGAACCGCCCAGCACGACCTTGAGACCGGAGCAGAAGCCAAACAGCAGGCAGCCGATCAGCGCACCCTGGGGCTTGAACTTGCCAAAGATAACAGCCGCGATGGCGATGAAGCCCTGGCCCACAATGGAGATGGGGCGGAACTGGGTGGAGATGGCCATAGTCACGCAGGCGCCGCCCAAACCGGCCAGGAAGCCCGAAATGCATACGCAGCCAAAGCGCATGGCAATAACATTGATGCCCAGCGTTTCGCAGGCTTGCGGATGCTCACCGCAGGCGCGCAGCCGCAGGCCGAAGCGGGTTTTGTAGAAAATAAACCATACCAGCAGCGCGGCGGCGAACACCAGGTAGGTGGATGCGTAGGTGGCAAATACATTGTCCATAAACCGCCCGAACACGGTGGAGGTATCAAACACGCCGGTGAGCAGCTTGGGAATTTTCTGGGAGGCGGAGAGGGGAATGGTGTCGGTGGAATTGAACATCACCTTGGCGATCATGATCACAATGCCGGGACCCAGCATGTTGATGGCTGTGCCGGCGATGGTCTGGTCGGCGCCCAGCTTGACGGTGGCCAGCGCATGCAGCATGCCGAAAAACGCGCCCGCCAGGCCGCCGCACAGGAAGCCGATCCAGGGATTGCCGGTGAAATAGGCGATCACCGTGCCGGTGAAAGCGCCGGCGGTCATCATGCCCTCAATGCCGATGTTAACAACGCCGGATACCTCGGAAAAACAGGAGCCCAGCGCCGCATACAGCAGCGGCGTGGTATAGATCAGGGTGGCGTACAAAATAATGCCGAAGCTGTTTACAAAGTTTGTCATTTTCCGGCCACCTCCTTCTTGGCGTCAGCTTTGGGCGTTTTTTTCAAATACTTCAGGTAGCGGAAAATAACCGAAATGGCGATGAAGAATACCACCGTGCCCACGATCACGTTGACCAGCTGGGTGGGCGCGCCCACCAGGTTCAGCTTGCTGCCGCCGTAAATCAGCGCGCCGTAGAAGATGCCCGCGATGCATACGCCAAAGGGATTGGAGCAGCCCATCAGCGCCACCACGATGCCGGCAAAGCCAAAGCCCTCCTGGGAGGAGAACACGCTGATCCGGTTGCCCATGCCCATCAGCTGCAGCGCGCCCGCCAGGCCGGCCAGCGCGCCGGAAATAGCCAGCGCCGTCAGGATGGAACGGTTTACATTGATGCCGCCGTACTCAGCGGCGTAGCGGTTGGAGCCCACAGCCTTGAGCTCGTAGCCCAGCGTGGTTTTTTCAATGATGAACCATACGATCAGCATGATGGCCAGCGCCACCAGGATGC
>JAFUGB010000352.1 GCA_017469605.1 Clostridia bacterium | reverse complement strand
GCCCCGGGTATTCAGGTGAATGATATCCACCAGGTCTCCCGGCTTTAAATCCTTGGGCGGCGGGGTCAGCGTGGGATTGGCCGTTACCAGCCCCTCGGCCAGCCCGTCCAGGCTGCTCTGCATTTTCTGGCGCAGGGCGTTGACCTGGGCATCCTGCCCGGCCGCGCCTTCCTTTTTCATGCGCTTGAGCTGGGCGATCACATCCTCGGCTTCCCGGCGGGCGTTCTCCACAATGCGGCGGCCTTCCTCCTTGGCCTTGCGCTCGGTGGTCTGGCGGCGCTGCTCCATCTCCCGGTACAGCGCCTCGGCCTCATTGCGCAATTTCACGGTTTCGGCCCGGGCCTGCTCGGCAATTTCGCGTTCCTTTTCGGCCACCTGCCGCTGGTATTCGGCCCCGGCGATCACATCCTCAAAGCGCACGTCATTGGCGCTGAGCAGCGTTTTGGCCCGCTCAATGATCTCCTCGCTCAGGCCCAGCCTGCGGCTGATTTCAAAGGCGTTGGATTTTCCCGGCACGCCGATGGACAGGCGATAGGTGGGCTTCAGGGTGGCCACGTCAAATTCCACGCTGGCGTTTTCCACGCCGGGGGTGGAGAGCGCGTAGGCTTTCAGCTCGCTGTAATGGGTGGTGGCCAGCGTGCGCACCTGGCGATGGAGCAGCGTATCCAGGATGGTCTGGGCCAGCGCCGCGCCCTCGGTGGGATCGGTGCCCGCGCCCAATTCGTCAAACAGCACCAGGTCGCGGCCCGTCACCTCGCCCATGATTTCCACGATATTGGTCATATGGCCGGAGAAGGTGGACAGGCTCTGCTCAATGCTCTGCTCGTCACCGATATCGGCATATACCTGATCAAAAACGCTGAGCGTGGTGCCCAGGTTCGCGGGCACATGCAGGCCGCTCTGGGCCATCAGCGTGAGCAGTCCCACGGTTTTCAGCGTTACCGTTTTGCCGCCGGTGTTGGGGCCGGTGACGATCAGCGTGGTGAACTCCTCCCCCATCCACAGATCGCAGGGCACCACGCTTTCCCGCGGGATCAGCGGGTGCCGGGCCCGCACCAGGCGGATGTGCCCCTGGTCGTTCATATGGGGCATGATGCCGTTCATGTCCCGGCTCAGCTGCCCCTTGGCAAAAATAAAATCCAGATCGGCCAGGATGCTGATATTCAAAGCGATCATATCGCTCTGGGCGCCCACCTGGCCGCTGAGCTCGGCCAGGATGCGCTGGATTTCCTCCCGCTCCTTGGCCGTCCATTGCTTTAAATCATTGCCCAGCTCCACCACGGCCATGGGCTCGATGAACAGCGTGGCCCCGGTGCTGCTCTGGTCATGCACCAGGCCGGGCACAAACTGGCGGAATTCCTGTTTCACCGGGATGACATAGCGGCCGTTGCGCACGGTGACGATGCTCTCCTGCAAATACTTGCTGAAGCCGCTGCCGTGCACCATGCTGTTCAGCTTTTCCCGCACGCGCTCATTGGCCTGCCGGATATGGCGGCGGATATCGGCCAGCGCGGGGCTGGCGTGATCGGCTATTTCCTCTTCGCTGATGATGGCGTCGCTGATGGCGTTTTCCAGCTGGCGGAAGGTTTGCAGATGGCTGGCCAGGCCGGTGACGCGGGGCGTGTTTTCGCGCTCTGTCACCAGTGCCGAGCGCGCAGCGCGGGCGGCGGTGAGGCTGCGGGCAATATCCAGCAGCGCCCGGGGCGAAAGGGACGCGCCCTTTTCGGCCATGGTCAGGCTGGGCCGCACATCGCTGAACTCCACCAGCGGACTGCCGCCCAGGTATGTCAGGATGACCTGGGCCTCCTCGGTTTCCTCCAGGGCTTCCCGGGCGGTGACCAGGCTTTCCTTCGGCCTGAGCGCCATGCAGCGCTCCCGGCCCAGGCCGGTCAGGGCAAACTCGCAGAGCCTGGCCTGAATTTTATTGAATTCCAGCACGCGCAGCGCGCGTTCGTTCATCATGGTTTGATCCCTCCTGTGAAATCATTCCACGCCGGTGTCAAAGCGTTCAAGGCTGCCGGGAATATTCCCATCCCCGCCGTCCATCAGCCGCCGGTAAGCCCGGGTCACGGCCAGCGCTTCTTCCATCGGTTCCACGGTAAAGTCCAGCAGCCAGCCCAGCCCTTTGACGGCCAGGCCGTTCAGGGAACGAACCTGGCAGGACAGCAGCTGCGTAAGGCAGCCGTGATCGCCGCGCACCGGCAGCAGCGGGAATTCTGCCCCGCGCCGGTCGGTGAGGGCCTGTCCCGCGCAGCCGCGCCCCTTGGCGCACAGGCCGCAGCCGCGTTTGTCCTCGCTCAGCCCCAGCGCCGTGCGGGCGGGGCAGTGGTTGAGGTACATCAGCCGCGCGCGGCCGTAGACGGGCAGAATAAAATCCACATCAGGCGCGGCGGCAAGCAGCGCTTCCACTTCGCCTTTGCTCAATTCCCGGGGCAGGACCTGCGCCGTTCCGCCCAGGCAGCGCAGCAGCCGGGCAGCCCAATGATTCCAGCAGGGAATGCCCTCGCCCAGCGGCATAGGTTCGCCGTCCAGCTGGCCCACGCTGCCTGCGCACAGCGTCAGCCCTCGGCCTTGGGCGGCCTGCCTGATCCGGGCCAGTTCGACGTCTGTGAGCTGCACGGGCAGCGCCAGCCAGACGTTCCCCGGCAGCCTGTCCAGGGCGGCATCCAGCGCCTCCGGGGTGATATCCAGCGGCGAATAAATCAGTATATCGGCCCCCGCCGCCCCCAGGGCGTCAGCCATGCCAGGATCGGTAAACTGGGCGTAAAGCCGAGACGCGGCCCGGACAGGCTTGGGCGTGGGCAGGCCGGGCCAATGGGAAGGCGGCAATGGCCATGCGTCCGCCCGGGCCCGGTACAGCTGCTCCAGCGCCTGGCGGCGCAGGGCATTCAGCGCGGCGGCGGGCAAATAGGCGCCTTCGCCGGCAACGGTAAGTTCACGCAGGGAAAAACAGGTATCGCCGGTCTTTTCCAGGGCGCGGCGGGCGCGGGCGGCGTCCAGCGCGGCCGATTGGGCAGGCTGTGCGGTTTCGCCAGCTGCAACGGCCTGGGCGCGGTCGTCCCACACGCGCAGCTGGGCGGGCATGCCCACCCGCACTGTCAGCTCGGCGTCAAAGGGAATGCGGGGCAAAGCATCCCTGCCGGTATAGCTTTCCCGGGCGGCGGCCAATTGCGCCTCATCATCAATGCGCGCCACGGCATCGCCGGGACGGGCCGGGCGGTGCAGCCGCAAAATGGCCCTTTGTCCGGCAGGAACGGCGTTTCCGCTGTATACGGTATCCTGGTCGGCGGCGCCGCGGACCTGCAATCCGTCGCCGTTGTGCAGCGCCTTTGAGATCGCGGCCTCGGCCAGGTAGATGTCATTTTTCTTCCATACTTTTACGATGCTGCCAATATTCACGCCCGCGCTGGAAACCCGGCGGGGGTTGATCACGGCGGCGTCCCGGGCGCCAAAGGCATAGCCCGGGAAGAATTCCCGGTTGAACACCTGCTGCAGCGCTTCGCGGCCGGCGGAGTCGGCAGGGGCAAACCCGCCTTCGGCCAGGGCGTCCAGCGCGCCGCGGTACTGCCGGGTAACCACGGCCACGTACTCGGGGCGCTTCAGGCGGCCTTCGATTTTGAGTGAAACCGCCCCGGCCCGGGCCAACTCCCGCAAATGGTCCCGCAGGCAGTTGTCCCGGGGCGACAGCCAGTTGGCGGTTTTCCCCTGCCAGGTATAGGGCAGGCGGCAGGGCTGGGCGCAGCGCCCGCGGTTGCCGCTGCGGCCGCCGATCAGCCCGCTGTAACGGCATTGGCCGCTGACGCATACGCACTGCGCCCCATGGATGAATACCTCGGCTTCCACGCCGGTATCGGCCACGGCGCGGATGGTGCTGAGGGTACATTCCCGGGCCAGCACGGCGCGGGTCACGCCCAGCCTTTGCAGCAGCCTTGCGCCGGCCGCGTTATGGATGGCCATTTGGGTGCTGGCATGGACGCGCAGGCCGGGAAAGCGCTCCCGCACCAGCGACAATACGCCCATATCCTGCACCAGTATGGCATCGGCCCGCAGGTCTTCCAGCATGTCCAGCGTGTCGGCCACGCCGCTGAGTTCGCTTTCCTTGACCAGCGTATTGACGGTTACGTACACGCGCCTGCCATATACGTGGCACAGCCGGATGATCTCCTCCAGCTCCCGGCGGTCAAATCCGGCGTTTGCTCGGGCGCCGTAGGCCGCCGCGCCCAGATACAGGGCGTCGGCGCCATTGCACAGGGCGGCCAGCGCCGCCTCCCGGCTTCCGGCAGGGCAGAGCAGCTCCGGCAGGCGCTCAGCCATGCTGGACCACGTCCAGCCTGCGGCGCAGGCGGGTATTATCATCCTGGGCTTTGATCAGCTCGTCGGCATATGTCAGGGCGGCCAGCACGGCGGCCGATTCCCGGTTGGCCACGCCGCCCGCCATCAGCTCGCGCATCCTGCGGTCCACCAGCGCCGCCATGCGCTGCACGTGCTCCGGCGCGTCGGTGCTGTTCAGGCTGTATTCCCTGGCGGCGATTTGGACGGTAACGGTATTGACGTTCATAAAGGCTTCCTCTTATCCTCAGCTTACAGTTTCTCAAAGGGATATTCGTGCCCCTGCACATCCACCCGGATGCTGGCGATCACCTGGTCCTCCAGGGGCCGGTCCATGCCGTTGCGGCGCACGTTCTGGATGCGGGCGGCATGCTCATTGCCCTCGGTGACCCGGCCAAAGGCGGCATAGCTGCCGTCCAGATGGGGCGCGATGCCGGTCATGATGAAAAACTGGCTGCCAGCGCTGTTGGGACGCATGCTGCGGGCCATGCTGAGCACGCCCACGGTGTGCTTCAGGGGGTTATTAAAGCCGTTCCGGGCAAATTCGCCCTTGATGGAATAGCCGGGACCGCCCATGCCGCTGCCTTCGGGATCGCCGCCCTGGATCATGAAGCCCGGGATCACGCGATGGAAAATCAGCCCGTCATAAAAGCCGCTGTTGGCCAGCGCCACAAAATTGCCCACTGACTGGGGCGCGTGCTCGGGATACAGTTCGCCCTTCATGACGCTGCCGTCCCGCATGGTAATGGTAAAGGTAGGATGGAAATAATCCTGCATATTGCTCTCCTCCGGATTCAGATAGATTTTACCATAATAAATATAGCGCCCCCGGGCTTTTTTGTCAATCGGCGGCGCAAATGGCGTTATAGTTTTAATCTATTGCCGGAGCAAGAAAAGTGCTATAACCGAAATCCCGAAAACCTATTGACTTGATATGCAAACCGTGTTAATATGCATTCAATCTCACGAAAGGATGACGCCGGGCGGGGAGCAAGGACCCTTCTTTCTGCCCTGGAGGAAGGACGATTTTATGCGGTTATTCTGGATCGGCGGCAGCCGGAGCCGAATGTGAAGCGCAGCCTTGAACTGTTTGATGATTATGAAAAAAAAGGAGATTTAATTATGAAAAAGTTTTTTGCTCTGCTTCTGACCCTGGCGCTGGCGCTCACCGCTGTTTCCGCTCTGGCCGATTCCCTGATCATCGGCATCCCCGACGACGGCACCAACCTGTCCCGCGGCATCAAGCTGCTGGAAACCGCCGGCTTCATCGAAGTTGACCCCGCGGTGGGCTATACCCCCGAAATCAAAGACGTGACCAAATACATTTATGATATCGAGATCTCCCCTGTGGCCGCCAATACCCTGACCTCCACCCTGGTGGACTACGCCGCGGCCACCATCAACGGCACCTTTGCCATTCCCTTTGGCCTGATCCCCTCGGAAAACGGCCTGATCATTGAAAAGCAGTCCGAAGCCGGCGATAATCCCTATGTGAACATCATTGTGGCCCGCACCGCCGATGCCGATAACGAGATCTACAAGACCATCGTAGACGCCTACCAGACCCAGTATGTGGCTGAGTTCCTGCTGGCGAACTATAAGGAAGCTTTCTTCCCGGCCTTCGATTATGATCCCAATTTCACCGTGGAAGAGGGCTGGACCGACAGCGTGGTGGCCTATGAGTCCGACAAGGCCGGCAAGACCGTGGTCAAGGTGGGCGTCGTCGGCGCCAACAACGACCAGTGGAAGGCCGTGCAGCAGGTGCTGGACGAAGGCAACGCGAATATCTACATCGAGCTGGTGGAATTTGACGCCTATAGCCTGCCCAATGAAGCGCTGAACAGCGGCGATATCGACCTGAACGCCTTCCAGCACAAGGCTTACCTGAACAACGACGCCGGCACCAATGGCTATGACCTGACCGTCATCGGTGATACCCTGATCGCGCCCCTGACGCTGTACTCCCAGAACTACGATTCCATTGACGCCATCAAGGACGCCGCCGGCCTGCTGTAAGCGGCAGACGGATAAGCTTTTCCTTTGTTTGACCGTTGCCGTGCCTTTGCGGCAACGGCCTTTCCGCGCTTTGGACCGCCCGATGCCGCGGAGGCCTTGACCGGATCCCCCAAAATATATTTACCGGAGAAATATATGATCGAAATCAGGAACCTGAACAAAACCTTCAGCCTGAAGGGCCGCACGGTGGACGCCGTGCGGAATGTGTCGCTGACCGTGGAGGACGGCGACATTTTTGGCGTGATCGGATATTCCGGCGCGGGCAAGAGCACGCTGGTGCGGTGCCTGAACCTGCTGGAAACGCCGGACAGCGGAACGCTCCGCGTCAACGATTCGGGGCTGATCACCGTTGAAAACGGCAAAATTTACCATGGCGAAGCCAAGCGGCCCATGAAGGAAAAGCAGCTGAACACCATGCGCCGTTCCATCGGCATGATCTTCCAGCACTTTAACCTGCTGGACCGCTCCACCGTGTTTGAAAACGTGGCTTATCCGCTGAAATACACCGGCATGGGCCGGAAGGAGATCAGCGACCGCGTTATGGAAATGCTGAAGCTGGTGGATCTCACCGAAAAACGGGACGCCTATCCCAGCCAGCTGTCCGGCGGCCAGAAGCAGCGCGTGGCCATCGCCCGCGCCCTGGCCAACCATCCCAAGGTGCTTTTGTCCGATGAGGCCACCAGCGCCCTGGACCCGGACGCCACCGAAAGCATCCTGTCGCTTTTGCGCTCGCTCAATGAAAAGCTGGGCCTGACCATCATCATGATCACCCATGAAATGGCGGTGATCAAATCCATCTGCCGCCATGTGGCCGTGATGGAGGATGGCCGCGTGGTGGAGCAGGGCAGCGTATACGATATCTTCGCCCATCCCCAGCAAAGCATTACCCGCCACTTTGTGGCCAGCGCGTCGGCGCTGAGCCGGGTGGATAAGCTGCTGAAAGAGGATTCGCCGCTGGTGGCCGTGGAGCCCGGCGCCCTGCTGGCGCGGCTTACCTTCTCCCGGGACAGCGTGGGCGATTCGGTGATCTCCTATATTTCCCGGGAATTCAACGTATCCATGAACATCGTGCTGGCCAGCGTGGAGGTGCTGGAGGGCGCGCCGCTGGGCGGCATGATCGCCGCCATCAAGGGCGATGCCGCCCAGGTGCGCTCCGCGCTGGACTGGCTCAACGAAAACCATGTGGAAGTGGAGGTGCTGCGCCGTGGGTGAATTGCTTAAACAGTGGATGCCCAATGTGGTGGCCTATAAAACACGCTTTTTTACCAGCCTGAGCCAGACCGGGCAGATGACGCTCCGCAGCGGGCTGATTGCCTTTGTGATCGGGCTGGCGCTGGGCGTGCTGCTCACCGTATGGAAAAAGGACGGCATCCGGCCCAACGCCGTGCTGTACCGCGTTGTGGACATTTTTGTCAACCTGTTCCGTTCCATTCCCTTTATCATCCTGCTGATCTTTCTGATCCCCTTTACCCGCCTGCTGGTGGGCACGGCCATCGGCGTCAAGGGCGCGCTGGTGCCCCTGGTGTTCGGCTGCGTGCCCTTCTATACCCGGCAAGTGGAGGCCGCGCTGGCCTCGGTGGATGAAGGCAAGGTGGAGGCCGCCCGCAGCATGGGCAGCAGCACCCTGGGCATCATCTTTCGGGTATATCTGCATGAGTCTGTGCCCGATCTGATCCGCGCCACCACCATCACGGCCATCAGCCTCATCGGCCTGACCACCATGGCCGGCGCTGTGGGCGCGGGCGGCATCGGCAGCTTTGCCATCAACTACGGCCAAAACCAGAATCACCAGGATATCGTCAACGTGTGTGTGATCATCCTGCTGGTGTTCGTTTCGCTCCTGCAATTCCTGGGCAATGTGCTTTCCCGCCGCACCACCAACCGCGGCCTGTTCCGCAAAGGAGGCAAGGACTGAGCATGCGCAAAACGATCTGCGATTATGTGGACCGCCAGGATGCCGTGTACCGGCAGATCGCCCTGGATATCCACGCCCATCCCGAGGTCAGCAATTATGAATTTTACGCCTGTGAACGGCTCAGCCGGCAGCTGGAGGCCGAGGGCTTTGATGTAACGGTGGACGTGGCCGGCCACCGCACGGGCTTTACCGGCGTATACAAATCGGGCAAGCCCGGGCCCGTGCTGGTATTCCTGGCCGAGTATGACGCGCTGGCCGGGCTGGGCCATGGCTGCGGGCATAACCTTTTTGGCGCCACCAGCCTGCTGGCCGCCGCGGCCTTAAAGCAGGTCATGGACCAAACCGGCGGCGAGGTGCGGGTATACGGCACCCCCGGCGAGGAGGGCGGCGAAAACGGCAGCGCCAAGGGCAGCTTTGTGCGCGAAGGATTTTTGAAGGACGTGGATGCCGCCCTGTGCGTGCACCCGGGAGATCAACATGTGGCAACCACCAAAACGCTGGCCTGCGCGCCGGTGGATATTGAGTTCTGGGGCAGGCCGTCCCATGCCGCCAGCGCGCCGGAAAAGGGCATTAACGCTCTGGACGCGCTGATCCTGACCTATAACGGCATCAACGCCCTGCGCCAGCATGTGACCGACGATGTGCGCATCCACGGCATCATCACCCATGGGGGCCAGGCGCCCAACATCGTGCCGGAGTATGCCGCGGGCAAATTCTTCCTGCGGGCAGCCACCGCGCCCGGGCTGGAAAACGTGTACCGGCGGGTGGAGCAGATCGTGGCGGGCGCTGCCGCCATGACCGGGGCCAGGGGGCGCATGCAGCCCAGCCAGAACCGGGTGGAAAACACCATCCAGACGCCCTCCTTTGACGCCGTGTACGGCAGGGAACTGGCGCAGTTTGGGATTGCGCTTGGCACATCGGAAAGCAAGGTGGGCATCGGCTCCAGCGACGTAGGCAACATCTCCCAGGTCGTGCCCACCATCCAGCCCACCATCTGCATCACCGACGGGCCCACGCCCTGGCACAGCGAAGCATCCAAAGCGGCCTCCTGCTCCGAAAAGGGCCTGGCCTCCATCGCGCTGGGGGCCAAGTGCCTGGCGCTGACGGCGCTGGATCTGCTGGAGGACCCGGCGCTGCTGTCCGCCATTCAAAAGGAGCACGCCGCGGCGGTGGCGGCACAGCAAGTCTGATTTCAGGAGGAAAAAGCATGCATCCGCTGATGCTGTGTATCCATATATCCAAGGAGCGCGCCCTGCGGCTGAGCTTTGCCGCCATGTCCCTGGGCGTGCGGGTCAAAATCGTGGCGCCCGACCAGGAGGACCAGACGCTAGCCGCCCTGTGCGGCCTGGAGCAGCCCGCCGCAAAAGCGCCCAAGGCGCAGGTGGACGGGGAAATGCTGGTGTTTGCCTTTATGGAGGATCAGCTGCTGGAACGCCTGCTGCCCGCACTGCGCAGCGACATGGCGCCCGTGCGCCTCAAGGCTGTGCTTACCCCGGACAACCGCGGCTGGACCTGCGGCCAGCTCTACCGTGAGCTGAAGGGCGAGGCCGAAGCGTTTGAAAAGAATAATAAATAATCATTGAGCCGCCTGATCCGTCAAAGATTCTCTCCATGCACAAACCAGCATACGCAAAAAGCGCCAAATTGTACCCGGCGCTTCCCAAAAGGGGCTGTTGCACTAAGCCCCACGAAAAAACGGAGAAGTTCGTAAGAACAACTCCGTTTTTTGCTGTATAATGTAACTGTATGAAACAATATCAGCAAGCAGATTATACAGCAAAAGAAACGGTGATGCAAGTAGTTTTGCCGCTGAATGTGGAGACCATCATCCCGGAAGACGATTCGGTGCGGACGCTCATGAGGATAGCGGAAAGGATCAATTATACAAAGCTGTCCGGGGCATACGAGCGGGTAAGCCCGCGGGAAGCCACACCGAAGCAGTTGTTCCTGCTGGTGGTCTTGGGACACATGGAGGAGAGATACTCCACCCGGGAGAACGAGAAAGCTTGCAGGACGGATACCCGCTTCATGTGGATCCTGAGAGAGAAGCCCGCGCCGGATCATACGCGGATATCGCGTTTTTTGCAGCGGATCAGCGGGGAGATCCTGGAGGATCTGTTCTACCAGGTGGTCCATCTGCTGCATGAGGATGGAGAAATAGCATACGAGCACCTGTTTGTGGATGGCACGAAATTCGAGGCCAACGCGGGCCGATATACGTTTGTGTGGCGAAAAAGAGTGGAAAAAGGGATGGCCAAGCTGGCCGAGAAACAGAAGAAACGAACGGAAGAACTGGGGACACGGTACGCTTTTGAGCTTGGAAACAGCAAGAAACCGGAAGGAATGCTGTTTCAACTGCAAAAGCTGGCGCAAAAGCAGGAGATCATCTTTGTACATGGTTCCGGGAAACGGAAAACGCAGCTGCAGCGGGAT
>JAFUGB010000351.1 GCA_017469605.1 Clostridia bacterium | reverse complement strand
CGCTGCCGCTTACGGGCACGCGGCTGCTGCAAACGCTGTCCAGGCCGCTGACGGCGGCGCTGCTGCCCCGGACGCTGGCCGTCTCGGGCATGGCGGCGGGGGAAGCCACCGCCGCCGTGGGCATGCTGCACGGCATGGTGCTGCCGGTGCTGTTTTTGCCGGGCATTTTCACCGCCGCCGTGGGCATGGTGGGCACCCCGGCCATTGCCCGCCGCCAGGGCGGGGAAATGCGGCATACGGCGCTGCAGCTGTTTGCCGCGTCGCTGGCATGCGGGCTGCTGGGCTGGGCGGCCGTTTCCCTTGCCGCGCCTTTTTTGGCGGGCAGCGTGTATCATGTGCCTGACCTGGCCGGCCTCTTCCGGGCCGCCGCGCCGCTGACGCTGTTTTTCGCCCTTCAGCAGGCGGCGGGCACGCTGCTCAGCGGTTTGGGGCAACAGAAAAAAACGCTGCTGCCCACCATCGTGGGCACAGCGCTTTCCATTCTGCTGATGTGCCGCTGGGCGGCCTCGCCTTTGCGGCTGTACGGGGCAATATACGCCCTGATCGCGGGCCGCGGCGCGGCGCTGCTGTGGCAGCTGGCTGACGTATTGGGCGTGCTGGGCGTCAGCCGTCGGCCTTGCGAATGATATCGGATACGTCCTGCAGCGAAATAAAGGCCGCCGGGTCAATCTGGTGCACCAGGGTTTTCAGCCGGTTGATCTGGAAGCGGTTGACGATAAAATAGATGATTTCCTTTTGCTCCTTGGAATAGCCGCCGATGGCGTTCACAATGGTACCGCTGGAGCGGAAGCTTTCGGACAGGGCGTCGGAAATGTCCCCGGCCCGTGTGGTGACGATCATGGCGCATTTGGATTTGTCAAAGCCCTCCACCACAAAGTCCACCGTCCGGGAGCCCACAAAATAGGTTACAATGGAATACAGCGGCAGGACCCAGCTGTGGATGACCAGGCCGCAGACGATGTACAGCAGGCAGTTGAAAGCCATGACAAAGGAGCCGATGGAGATGCCGATCTTCTTGGCAAAGATCACCGAAAGCACGTCAATGCCGTCAATGGCCCCGCCAAAGCGGATGGTCAGGCCGCTGCCCACGCCCGAGATCACGCCGCCAAAGATGGCGCACAGCAGCAGGTCCGATCCCGCCAGGGGCGATACAAAGTTCACGTCGATGGGCAGCACATCGGTGATCAGGTAGGATACAAAGGAGTAAACGCATACCGCAAAAACCGAATAGACCGTAAAGGAAACGCCCTGCCGCCTGAGACCGAAAATAAAAATGGGAACGTTGATCAGGATCAGGAATAACGACAGCGTCAAATACGGCGGCGTCACCTGATCCAGCAGCATGGAAAGGCCCGATACGCCGCTGTCATAGAGCTTTACGGGAAACAGGAACAGCGTTACGCCAAAGGCGTTGACGGTGCCTGCCAGGGTCAGCA
Source organism: Clostridia bacterium (assembly GCA_017469605.1). Taxonomy (GTDB): domain Bacteria; phylum Bacillota; class Clostridia; order Christensenellales; family Aristaeellaceae; genus SFMI01. The sequence continues at coordinate 9,397 of JAFUGB010000351.1, read as the reverse complement.
GGGCAAAGTTCAAAGGGCAAAGCTCCCGAAGGGCCGAAAACGCTTTTGCTTTCTTTTTGGCGGACATGCCCGGATCACCCCCATGGATTTTTTCTTTATTTCAGTATACCATGGGAGACAGGCAAAACGCAACGCTCAGCGGCGGATAAAGGCGTCGTATACGGCGTTGATGGCGGGCGCAAACCGGTCCCCGGGGATCAGCGCTGTGATGTACAGGCCCTCCGGCGGCATATGCAGGGACAGCACGCCGATGCCGGCCGCCGAGAGCGCCGCGGCAAACCGCGCCGCCCCGTCCATGCGGCTCAGCCCCTCACCGATCACCGATACCGCGGCGGCGTGCTCCTGCTGCCAGGCGCGTTCGTAAAGCCTATGCAGCGCCTGGGGCAGGGCTTCATCCTTTTTGAGCGTCAGGCAAAGGGCATCGGCGTCCGCGGCCATCCGATAGGGCGCCAGCCCGGCCTTCAGCGTGGCTTGGGCCAGGTCCTCGCCGCCGTCCTGGCGCTCCAGCCGGTACAGCGTCAGCTTGGTTTGACCGGTGACGGCAATGGCCTCGGACCGCTTTTCCCCGCTGAAAGCCGGGCCGATCCAGGTGCCCGGATGCCCGGGGGACAGGAAGGAGCGGATGTTCAGCGGCACCCCGGCCTGCCGTACCGGGGCCACGGCGTCCTCGGACAGCACCTGCCCGCCCAGCAGCGACAGCGCGCGCTGCTCCCGGTAGGTCATCCGGGGAATATACAGGGCGTCCGGCACCAGATCGGGATCGGCCGAAAACACGCCCCGCACATCCTTCCAGTTTTCATAGACGTCGGCGTTGCAGGCGGCGGCGGCCAGGGCGGCGGTCACGTCGCTGCCGCCCCGGGCCAGGGTATACACCGTGCCCGTGCCATCGGCGCCGTAAAAACCGGGCAGCACGCAGGGCCCGCGCAGCGTTTTCCGCAGCAGGGCCAGCGTTTCCGCCGTATCCAGCCTGCCCTGGCCGTCAAAACGGATCACCTGCGCGGCGTCCAGGGTGGGAAATCCCAGGTAAGCGCCCAGCAGCCTGCCGCTGAGCCATTCGCCCCGGCTGGCCGCCCAGGCGGGGGAGGCGCCCTCCCGCAGCCCGGCGTATACCTGCCGCAGGTCTTCATCGGGAGCGGGCAGGCCCAGGGCCGCCGCGATCTCCCGGTATCGGCTGGCTATCCGGTCAAACAGGTGGCTGAAGGCCCGGCCGTCGCTGGCCGCGCTTTGGCAGGCATAGAGCAGATCGGTGATTTTCTCATCCCGGCTGTCCCGCTTGCCCGGCGCGCTGGGCACGATGACCTGGCGGGAAGGCTCGGCCTGCACGATGGACCGGACCGATTGAAAGGCTTCGCCGTCCCGCAGGGCGGCTCCGCCGAATTTGCATACGCGCATATACGCTCCTCCTGATTTTGTACTCCTTTACATTTTGCGCTTTTTTTTCTATAATAAACGGGAGGCTCTCCGGTAATCCTTACAAATATCGGAGGAATTGCCATGGAAGAGGAGCTTCGCGCGATTTTACAGACGCTGAACGATATGAACGACCGCCGCGCCCGGCTGCTGAACGCCTTTTTGGGCGGCGTGCTCCGGGGCATTGGCGCCATGCTGGGCTTCGCTGTCATTGGCACGGCGCTGATATGGATATTGCAGCCTGTGGCCCGGGCCAACCTGCCCGTGATCAGCGAATTCCTGGCCCAGGTGGTGACCATGGTACAGTTGAGGATACAATGAAGCATGCCCGTATTTTTGTGACCGCCGCCGTGCTGCTGGCCGTTGACCGCGTCGCCAAAGCGCTGTGGCGCGACGCCGTCTTTGGCGTTATTCCCCATGTGCTGGCCTTTCACGGCACCCGCAATACCGGCATGGCCTTTGGCATGCTGGAGGGCATGCCCTGGCTGCTGGCGCTGCTGAGCGCGGCGGCGTGCGCCGGGGGATTGCTGTTCCTGCGCGGGCGCAGGCTGAGCCGCCTGTGCCAGTACGGCGCGGGGCTGATGCTGGGCGGCGCGCTGGGCAACCTGCTGGACAGGGTGTTCCTGGGCTATGTGATTGATTTTATCGATCCCATTTTCCTGAACTGGTTTGTGTGCAATGTGGCAGACATCGGCATCACCTGCGGGGCCGTGCTGGTGATGATCCATTTGCTTTTCGGAAAGGAAGAAAAACACCAATGACGCAATTTACCGGCGATGGCGGGCGGCTGGATGTGCTCCTGTCCCGGGACGGAACGCTGTCCCGTTCCCGGGCGGCCGAGCTGATCCGCGCCGGCGCTGTCACCGTGAACGGCAAAACCGAGCGAAAGCCCGCCTGCAAGCCCGGGCCGGGGGCGGATATCCTGCTGGAAATGCCCGCGCTGCGTCCCGCTGCCGTGGAGGCCCAGGATCTCCCGCTCACCGTGCTGTACCAGGATGCGCACCTGGCCGTGGTGGTCAAGCCCCGGGGCATGGTGGTGCACCCGGCGGCGGGCAATCCCGACGGCACGCTGGTAAACGCCCTGCTGTACCATTTGGACAGCCTGAGCGGCATCGGCGGCGAAATGCGCCCGGGCATCGTGCACCGGCTGGACAAGGATACCAGCGGCCTTTTGCTGGTGGCCAAGGACGATCAGACCCATTCCCAGCTCAGCCGTGACCTGAGCGAGCGAAAAATGGAAAAGCATTATTACGCTGTGGTGTCGGGGGTTATGAAGGAAAACGCGGGCGTGATCGACGCGCCCATCGGCCGCAGCGGCGCTGACCGCAAAAAAATGGCCGTCACCCCGGAGGGACGGCCCTCCCGCACCGAGTGGCGGGTGGTGCGCCGGTGGCCCGACCGGACGCTGCTGGATATCCACCTGATCACCGGCCGCACCCACCAGATCCGCGTGCATATGAGCAGCATCCATCATCCCGTGCTGGGCGATCCCATTTACGGGCATAAGAATATGCCCCGGGCCCCGCGGCTCATGCTGCACGCCTATTCCCTTAGCTTTACCCACCCCGCCACCGGGGAACGCATGACCTTTACCGCTCCGCCGGAGCCGTGCTTTGGGGTGGAGGGGGGAATAACACAAAGGAGGAATTTCCATGAAAGCCTTGATCCTCAATTCCGGCATGGGCAGCCGCATGGGCGTGCTGACCAGCCAGCATCCCAAATGCATGACCGAAATATCGGACCATGATACGATCCTGAGCCGCCAGTTAAAGCAGCTGAGCCAGGCCGGGATCACCGACGTGGTGATCACCACCGGGCTGTTTGACGGCGTGCTGGTGGATTATTGCCGGAGCCTGGGGCTGCCGCTGCAATACACCTTTGTCAAAAACCCCGATTATCGGGATACCAACTATATTTATTCCATTTACTGCGCCCGGAAAGCGCTGGACGAGGATATCCTGCTGATGCACGGCGACCTGGTGTTCGAAAACGCTGTGCTGGATGCCGTGCTTGCCCACGAGGGCAGCTGCATGACGGTGAGCGGAGACGTGGCCCTGCCCGAAAAGGACTTCAAGGCCGTGATCCGGGATGGAAAGATCCGAAAGGTGGGCGTCGAATTTTTTGAGGATGCCCTGGCGGCCCAGCCCCTGTATAAGCTTACAAAGGCCGACTGGCGGATATGGCTGAAGGAGATCGCCGCCTTCTGCGAGCGGGGCGACCGCAAATGCTATGCCGAAAACGCCTTCAACCGGGTATCGGACCGCATGGATCTGCGCCCCCTGGACGTGGGCGATCAGCTGTGCGGCGAGGTGGATAATCCCGAGGACCTGTCATCCGTCAGCATCCGCCTGCGTCAGGTTGAAAATCGGTCGGTGTACATGTGCTTTGCCACCGATATCCTGCACGGCGGACATATCGCCATCATCCGCAGGGCCCAGCGCCTGGGCAAGCTTACCATCGGCGTGCTCAGCGACGAGGCTATATCGGGTTACAAGCGCTACCCGCTGGTGCCGGCAAGCGAGCGCAGGGTCATGATGGAAAACATTGCCGGGGTATGCCGGGTGGTGGAGCAGAAAACGCTGAGCTACCGGGAAAATCTGCTTGCGTACCGGCCTGATATCGTGGTGCACGGCGACGACTGGGATACCGGCTTCCAGAAGCCCATCCGGGACGAGGTGGTGGAAATCCTGCGCTCCTATGGCGGCAGGCTGGTGGAATTCCCCTATTCCCGGGACGATAAATACAAGGAAATGGCCGGCCGCATCCGCGCCGACCTGGCCATGCCCGATATCCGCCGGGGCCGCCTGCGCCGGGAGATCGAAATCAACGGCCTGGTCACCGCCATGGAGGCCCATGACGGCCTGACCGGCCTGGTGGTGGAAAACACCAAGGTATACCAAAACGGCGGCGCCCATCAGTTTAACGCCATGTGGGTTTCTTCCCTGTGCGACAGCACAGCCAAGGGCAAGCCCGATATTGAGCTGGTGGATATGACCAGCCGGTTCCGCACCATTGAGGACCTGATGGAGGTCACCACCAAGCCCGTGATTTTTGACGGCGATACCGGCGGCAAAACCGAGCATTTTGTATACACCGTGCGCTCACTGGAGCGGCTGGGCGTATCCATGGTGATCATCGAGGATAAGACCGGACTTAAGAAAAACAGCCTGTTTGGCACCGAGGTGCAGCAGACCCAGGACAGCATCGAGAGCTTTTCCGAAAAGATCCGGGCGGGCAAGCACGCGCAGAAAACCAAGGAGTTTATGATCTGCGCCCGCATTGAAAGCCTGATCCTGGAGCGGGGCATGGAGGACGCCCTGGAGCGCGCCTTCGCCTTTACCGCGGCCGGGGCGGACGCCATCATGATCCACAGCCGTAAGAAGGATCCCGGCGAGATATTTGAATTTGTGGAGAAATTCCGGGCCCAGGATCCCGCCACCATCCTGGTGGTGGTGCCCACCAGCTTTAACAGCGTCACCGAGGAGGAGTTCAAGCGGCGCGGCGTCAATGTGGTGATTTACGCCAACCAGCTCATGCGCGCCGCTGTGCCCGCCATCCAGAACGCCGCCAGAATGATCCTGGAAAACCACCGCGCCCAGGAATGCGACAGCATGCTCATGCCCTTCCAGGAAATCATCCGCCTGATCCCGGAAGAGGAATAAACGCTTCGGCCAGGCAGTTAAAACACAAAACATAACCTCCGGGCAAGCTGCCTGCCGGCGGACCTGGGCCGCGCGGCGCACAAAAAACAGGGAAATTCTTCAGAAAATGTTGGCGTTTTCTGATGAAATTTCCCTGTTTTCCGTTCTTGGCCCAATCCGGGATTCGGATACGCCTGGGGTCGATCAGCGCAGGCGGTAAATGCGCCCCTCATAGGGCTGAAGCACGGAGGGGTCGTTTGGGGCGGGATAATTGCCCATGATCAAGCCGGCGCTTTCGGGATGCAGCCATGGAGGGAAAACCACCTGCTGTGTTTCTTTTTGAAAGTTAAACAGCATGAACCACTTTTCATCTCCATATTCGCGGGTATAGGCCACAACGTTTTCATAGGCTTCCATGACCGGGACATAATCGCCGTAAACCATGACGGGATGCCGCTTTCTCAGGCTGATCAGCCGGCGATAGGTATACAGGATGGAATCCGGGTCCTGTTCAGCGGCCCGGACATTGATGGCCCGATAGGTGGGATTTACATGAAGCCAGGGATCGGCCTCGGAGAAGCCGGCATTTTTTCCGTCGTTCCATTGCATGGGCGTGCGCACGTTGTCGCGGCTCATCATTTTGAGGGAATCCAGCGCCGCCTTGGGATCGGCGCCCTGCTCCACCATGGATTGATATTTTCCCAGCGTATACCGTTCATCGTAATAATCGATGCTGGGGAAATCCACATTGATCATGCCGATTTCTTCGCCCTGATACACGTATACCGTTCCCGGCTGGGTATGGGTGAGCATGGCCAGCATTTTTCCCGATGGCACCCGCAGCTCCCCGTCATCCCCAAAGCGGGAGATCTGCCGGGGGCTGTCGTGGTTGGTCAGGTATTGGGTCCCCCAGCCGCCCTGCCGGATCACATCGGCCCAGCGCTTCTGGATGTCCTTGTATTCCGCCGGGGTGACCAAATGCGGGTTTTTGGCGATTTCAAAATGAAATACCATATTGATTTCTCGGCTGGATTCGCTGACGTAGGGAAGCGCTTTTATCGAGGTCAGGTTGCCCGTTTCGCCCACGGTCATGATATCGTAGCGGGAAAAGACTTCACGGTTCAGCTCCTTGAGCAGCTCATGGATGCCGGGCTGGTTGGCGCACATTTCCCTGTCCACGATATAGCCGTAAGGATTGACGGGAGGCGCGCAGGGACGGGGGCTGTCGGGCAGCCCCTGGGGCTTTTGCAGGCGGTTGATGGCATCCAGCCGGAAGCCGTCAATGCCCAGATCGCACCACCAGCGCAGCATTTTATAGATTTCCTGGCGCATGGACGGGCAGTCCCAGTTCAGATCAGGCATCTTTTTGGAATAATTGTGCAGGTAATATTCCTGGGTGGCTTCATCCCATTCCCAGGCCGAGCCGCGGTCCTCGTAAAAATAGTTGCCCCAGTTGTTGGGTTCCTTCCCATCGCGGGCGGGCCGCCAAATGTAGAAATCCCGGTAGGGATTGTCCTTGGATTTGCGGGATTCCTGGAACCAACGGTGCTTGTCGGAGGTGTGGTTCAGCACCATGTCCATGATCACCCGTATGCCGCGCCTGTGCGCGCCATCCAGCAGCTGCTTGAAATCATCCAGTGTTCCAAAGGCCGGGTTAATGGCCTGATAATCGGAAATGTCATAGCCGTTGTCCACCTGGGGTGAGGCGTAAATGGGATTAAGCCAAATAACGGTGGCGCCAAGGCTTTGAATATAATCCAGGCGGCGGAGGATGCCCTGCAGGTCGCCAATTCCGTCCCCGTTTGAATCCTGGAAGCTTTTGGGATAAATCTGATAAACAACAGCTTCCTTCCACCATGTCTTTTTCATCCGTTTCACTCCTGTATTGTTGTTTTCATGCCGGTCAACCCTTTACTGCGCCATCCACCATGCCGGAAACGATGCGGCGCTGGCAGATCAGCACCATGATCACCAGGGGAACGCAGGCTACGATGGCTGCCGCCGCAATGGTATTCCAGGGCGTGGTGGTTTCGCCGGCGTACATGGTCAGCGCCACGGTGACGGTGCGGGCCTTTTTGCTGGGGTTGAGGACGGAGGCAAACAGGTAATTGTTCCATACGGCGATAAAGGTCATGATGGAAACGGTGAAAACGCCCGGGGCGACCAGCGGCATCAGGATCCGGCAGAAAATCGTAACCACGTTTGCGCCGTCAATCATGGCGCTTTCTTCCAGCGCGTCGGGGATGGTTTGAAAAAAGCTCATCAAATACCACGCCGCCGTGGGCAGTTCAATGGCTACCAGCACCAGCGCCAGCCCCAGGGTGGTGTTCATCATCCTGAGATTGCTCATCATCAGGTAAATGGGATTCAGGATGGTCACCGGGGGCAAAAGGGAAATGGAAAGGAGCATCAGCAGCACAACGCGCTTACCTTTGATCTGCGTGCGGGCCAGCGCAAAGCTGACCAGGCTGGCAATGATGATGATCAGCAGGGTGGAAACAACGGCCACCACGATGCTGTTTACAATGTAATTTGTCAAGGGCTGTACGGTGAAGGCATCCTTGAAGTTTTGCAGGCTGAAGGAGGAGGGAAGGATCTGCACAGGCATGGAATATAACTCCTTGCCCGATTTGAACGCCGCCAGCAGCAGCCAAACGAAGGGCGCCACGATCATCAGTACGAACAAAACGGTAAAGAGGCTCAGGCCGATCTGGCCGCCGATTTTCCGTGCGGGTTTTCTCTGAACAGCCTGCATTGATTACACCTCCAATTTGCTTTTTACGCCATCCTGGAAGCATACAGCGATGATCATCGAAATGATGAAGGTGAGCACGGCCAGCGCCGCGCCGTAGCCCATGTTTCCGTAGGTGGTGTATTGGGTGATCGTGTAAATGGTCAGGCTTGTGGTTTTGCCCTGGGGCCCGCCATTGGTAAGCACGCGAATCAGATCGTAAATGCGGAAGCTTTGGATGGTGCGGAACATCACCGCCACAATGATGATGGGTTTCATGCAGGGCATGCTGATTTTAAAGAAGGACTGTACCTTGTTGGCGCCGTCGATCTGCGCCGCTTCCAGGTAAGAGGAATCCACGGTTTTCAATGCCGACAGCATCAGCAGCGACATATACGGCACGGTTTTCCACACATCGGAGATCAAAATGGACAGGAAGGCATAGCGGGAGTCGGTCAGCCACCGTACAGGCTGGCTGGACAGCCCCATCACCTGCAGCAGGTAATTGAGCACGCCATAGGATTCGGCAAAGATATAATTCCACATCAAGCCGGAAACCACGGTGGGGATGCACCAGGGGATCAGGATCATGGCGCAGACCAGCCCGCGGGTTTTGCCCTGCCTGTTCATGATCAGGGCGCACAGCATGCCCAGCACGCTTTCCAGCACCACTGAAATCACGGTGAACAGCACGGTGAATTTCAGCGCGGTCCACATTTTATCATCCCCGAACATCTGAACATAATTGGCAAAGCCGATAAATCTGGCGCCTTGGCGGATGGTTTGCGTCCGGTAGCTGCAAAAGCTCAGGTAAAAGGTGTTAAACACCGGATATACGATGAAAACAGCAAATACAATGACTGCCGGAATCAACGCGAGATATCCGAAAACCAATCTTTGCTTGTTATGCACAGCGTTTCATCTCCTATGGCAGGTTCCGAGGAAAAAAGGAGACCGGATCGCATACAATCCGGCCTCCGTGAGATAGGGATTACCGATCCAGAATGGCCTGGATGCTTTGCGCCATGTCCGCGGTGGCCTCTTCGGCGGTCTTGGCGCCGTCGGCTACCAACGCGGCATTGGTGTAAATTTCAGCGGAGATTTCAGAATAGTACGCGGAGGAAGGACGGGAGGTGGTCGTCAGGGCGATATCGTAGAGCTGAGAAATCATCATGCCGTCGAAAGCGGGATCGCTGTAGGTGGCGGGACGGGTGGGCAGATCGCCGCTGTGGGAGGAATAAGCAACCTGGCCTTCATAGCCGCAGATGAACTTGGCAAAAGCCTTGGCTTCTTCGGCGTGAGAGGTGAAAGCGTTGACGGCGATGTACCAGCCGCCGTTGGTGGTGAAGGAACCGGCCGTGCCGCTGGGCAGCACGGTAACGCCCACGTTTTCAGAAACGGAGGATTTTTCCGGGTTGATGGCGTTGGCATAAGCCGAGGGCCAGTCGCGCATATAGATGGCGCTGCCGGCGTTGAAGATGGCCTGGGAATCGGCCCATTTGTAGCCGCGGATGCCGGCGTCGGTGACGCCCTCTTCCACCATGCGGCGCATGATGCTCAGGCCCTGCTGGGCTTCGGCGGAATCCAATGTGCATTTGCCATCGGCGGCGAACTT
>JAFUGB010000034.1 GCA_017469605.1 Clostridia bacterium | reverse complement strand
GCATCATGTTTTCAACCTGTTCCAATTTCTGTTTCGTTTCCGAAAGATCACCCGCATACAATCGCCCGGTGCTATTGACGCGCCGGGCAATTTGATTGAGATTGCTGGAGCAGCGACCCAGCAGGGCGGAGATTTCCCGAAGTTCGGGAATTTCCAGTTTGAGGATTTTCCCTTCCATGACCATCTTTCGCAGGAACGCTTCTCGGCTGATGATGTTTGCTTCGTGCTGCTTCTGCTGAATCGCTGCAAATTCATCTGGCGTCACTCTGAACCAAATCCGTTTTGCACGCTTTTTATTGTCCACTTTCCATTCACCTCGGTTGCTTTTTTCAAGAAAGCAAGCAGCGCCATCATGCTTTTTCTGACGGCGCCGCTCTGTTTGTAGGGGTATATTTGATTATATTCAGCAGTAAATCAATTCAGCAAAGATGATTTCCTCCGCCTGCTGCTTCAATGTGTTCATCTGCCCGACCCATGCCATTTGATTCTCTGCTTTCAGTTGCTCCGTGATTCCAGGCTGCTTTTTCATTTCGGATATTATCCGTTCCAACCGTTCATTGGCGGCTTGGTCGATTTCCCATAGGTGCCTTTGCAGTTTTCCCGTAGCCTCCAGTACGTTGTAAATCACAGGGCGATGTTCTTTTAGATACTCCAATCGCATCCTGCCGTATTTCCCAATAGGCAGTTTGTCATCTTCGCCCAGCGTGATATTGGGATACAGGTAGTCGCCCTTCTGTGTGTAGGTGATCTCCATCCTTTTCAGCTCCTTTTTCATTTTTTTGACGGAATTGATATTCTGCCAGGAAAAGCATATCACTTTTCAAGTCTGCTGTTAAGGATGTCGAGGTGTTCACCGAAAATCAAAATCGTGTCGCACCTCTGCCCGATAGAAGCTGTCGAATGTCGCTGGCGCATTGAACAGCGCTGCCAGCAGATACTGCTTGATGTTTCGGATTTTGCTTCGGCTGCGTTCCAGACAGTCAAACACATACTCGATGTGATGGTAGGTCAGGGCCCGGAATCGCTGCCGCACCAATTCCATCGGATACTGCTTGCACGAAATCTTGAAATGGTCGCATTGCGCGGACAGCACCTCCGCCATCAGGGAAACGATGTTATCCACTTCCTCACGGCTGTACTGCTCCACCAGAATGTCGTATTCGATCTGATCACGAACACGGGCAAGCAGCTCCTTTGTGCTCAACCTTCGCTGTAATCCGGGGAGTGCCGTTGGCACGGAAACCGCTGTTCGGTCACAGATGGATAGATGGATACGGGATGGATAGTGATGAGATGTCGCAGTATTTTTCTCATCCGTATTTATTCCGAAAGTATTTAATATTATTATTTGGTTGTCCCCGATCATCCGCAGCAGGGTCTTCCGCGTCCAGGTCATCCACAACCGGGTTTTCCGGGTGTGGATCATCAACATGCGGATCATCAGGAACAGGCGCGGCAGGACGGAGCTGATCTTCCTGCGCTCTATCCTGCGAATCTTTCTTTTCCTGTGCTTCATCCGTTTCCAACGCCATGGCATCCTGCGGTCTTTCCAAGATGCTGTATTCAAGATCAACGAATTGACCTGATTTATTCCGCACGCGGTTCCGAATGATGTATCCCTGCGCTTCCAATTCCCGCAGAATCCTTCCGATGGCGTCTGTGCCTTCCTTGTTGAGACTATCCAGACCGTCGATGGTGAAATCCCAATCATCCGGGCAAGAGAGCATATAGGACATGAGGCCCTTTGCTTTCAGGCTCAAAGCTGGATTGAGCAGATGATGATTGGACATGACCGTGTAGTTATTTGTTTTAGGGACTCGAATGATTGCCATAATGACTTCCTTTCTCGCAGATATTTCCCTGCGCTCGTAATCTGTGCCAACTTGGCACGAATTTTTCGGAATGCTTTTTTCGCGGAAAACACTTCATCCCAATTTGGGATGAGGTCAACTTCGTCCCAGGTTGGGACGAGGTGCACTTTTCACTTCTGCCCAACTTGGGGAGAAGCTGAAAGCGTTGAGGCTGTCTTGCGCACATTGAACTTTTTTGTACGATGTGATGTTGATGGAAACTGTCCGGGCCGTGTTATTGTAAATATTCTGTTCATCGTGCCTATCCTTGCCAACTTTGCGTCAAGTTGGCGCAAAGTGATGAATAGCAAAATGTTCTCCGCACGATGGACTTTTTTGTCCGACGTTCATTTTGTTCAACTTCTCGACAACTTGTCGGGAAGTTACAAGCCCGTTGCATCACGGCGGACATTTTTGTCCGCCGTCCCGTAATCAACACATAACTAAAAAGCGTCCAGAGGCTCAATGCCAATCCGGGCGCTTTCAGATGAGAGTATATGCAATTCGTTTGTTTCGCTTCTCCGTATCCATTCTACAATACGGTATTATGCAGGCTGATTGGGAAGATTTTGCACGCCACAGCAGACCACTGCTCTCTGATTATCCACCATCATCTTCCCTTGTTTTTTCCCTTATTATTTCCCCGATTGCAAGTGATACGACGAGAAACGAGGTAACAAATCATGTTGAGCAATTTGCTTAAACCCCAGGATTTTCAACGGTTTTCGCAGCATTTTATGATACCTTGCGGGATGGGAGAAGATGTGCTAAAATGCTGATTGACGAATTCCAATTTGTCTGTAAAAAGAGCGCGCTTATCTCCGCCTGGTGGAGGGAGATTTGTGCGCCTTGATTGTAGGTAACAGAGATAATCAACATTCATCCTTTACTAATAGAGCGTCTATTTTTTGACGTGATTTAGTATAACCGCATCGCCAATCCAAAAAAGGAGATCCCCAGACAATGAAAGATCTCCTTTTTTCGCGCTGCCGCGTTGTATTTAATCCGCTCCGCCCTGCAAATGCTTAAGAATTCCGGCGGCGCGAAGCGCGGGCGTCAGGGCATGATAAAAGATGGGGGCGGCCACGATGGCGGCGGCAGCGTTGATGATGGATGCTGGGAAACGGCTCACCATGCCAGCCCAACCATACATCAGCAGGCTTTTGAACATATACAGCGCCACGTAAGTCAGCGCGCCCGCAGCGCAGGCAATCACCGCGCGGACCGGACCGGCCTGTTGCTGATTTTTAAAGCTTGCCGCCAGCAGACTGCCGCAAACCCAGGCCATGGCAAATTTGCTCACAAAGGTGATCAGGATGTTGAGAATATCATAGCCGCCGCCAAAGGCATCGTAGAGCGCCGATCCCAGGCCAGCCGCCAGGCCGCCCCACACAGGGCCCAGCAGCATACCGCTGAGCAAGCAGACAGCGTTGGCAAAATGCACCTTTGAGCCCAACAGCGGGAAACGGAACAGCGTAACCACATAAACCATGGCCGCCAACACACCGGCAAAAACAATTTTCAGTAATTTATTTTGCTGCGTTTGCAATGGAAAGGCCTCCTTGACTTGGGATTGGACACAGTATATACTAAAATTGGACTGATGAAAAGTGCCAGAAAAGGAGAAAATTATAAGACCAGATGAGAAAAGAAAAACCGGCTTACCTGATGCTGTATGAAGCGCTGCGCCAGGAAATCACGCAGGGCGATTGGCCCGCGGGCGCGCGTCTTCCTTCCCGCCGCCAAACCGCCCGGGAGCGCGGGCTGAGCGCGGTCACCGTGGATCACAGCTATGAGCTGCTGTGCCAGGAAGGCTATGCCGAAGCCCGGCCCAAAAGCGGCTATTACGTGACCTACCGCAGCGGAGATGGCTTTGCCCAGCCCTCCGGTTTTCGCCTGTCGGCGCCTGTCCCCCATGATTTTTCCACACAGCAGTCCGCCTTTCCCTTTTCGGTGCTGGCCCGCACCATGCGCCGCGTGCTTTCAGAATACGGGGAAGCCATCCTGGACAAGGCGCCCAACGCAGGCTGCGAGACGCTGCGAAGCGCCATTGCGCGATACCTGGGACGCAACCGCGGTATCCGGGCCGGGATGGAGCAAATCATCATCGGTTCCGGCGCCGAATACCTGTACGGCATGGTGGTGGAAATGCTGGGCAGCCACCGAGGATATGCCATTGAACAGCCTTCCTACGCCAAAATTGAACAGGTTTACCGTGCCCGGGGGATCCGCTGTGATCTGCTGCCCCTGGGACAGGACGGCATACAAACCCAGGCCCTCTGGCAAACCAACGCCGCCGTGCTGCACATTACGCCCTATCGCAGCTTTCCCAGCGGCGTGACGGCCAGCGCCTCCAAGCGCATGGAGTACCTGCGCTGGGCCGAGCAGGACGACCGATATATTGTGGAGGACGATTTTGAATCAGAATTTTCGCTGCTTCGCAAGCCCGAGGAAACGGTATTTTCCCAATCGGACAGGCAGAACGTGATCTACTTGAATACCTTTTCCCGCACGGTGTCCCCTTCTTTCCGCGTGGGATACATGGTGCTGCCGCCCCGTCTTGTGCCATTGTTTGTGCAACGGGTGGGGTTTTATTCCTGTACGGTGCCTGCTTTTGAGCAATATGTGCTGGCAGAGCTGATTGACAACGGCGATTTTGAACGAAACATCAACCGCATCCGCAGGGAAAAACGAAAGAAAGCGCTGAACGATCAATAAAACGTCACCCGCATGGGCTCCCCGGCATAACATGGATATAACCATGCATGGAACATGAAGGGAGTATCATGCAGATGAAAGGATTTTCCTGTAACAAACCGCGTACCACGGATTTTGTATCGGCTGATTTGAGCAGGCCGCGGCAGCCGGACTGTTATTGTCCAGCCGTTCCGCCCATTCTGATCGGACCTCCCGGCCCCCGGGAATATCCCGGCCCCATGGGTCCAGCCGGGGCAGACGGCGCTACAGGCCCTACCGGACCGACTGGATCGACCGGGCCGACTGGGGCAACTGGCCCCGCTGGACCGACTGGACCGCAAGGTGAAGCCGGGGTTGATGGCGCTACTGGACCAACAGGCCCGACTGGCCCAACTGGGCCTACCGGACCGCAGGGCGAAGCCGGGGCTGACGGCGCTGCGGGGCCTACCGGCCCTACTGGATCGACTGGGCCGGCTGGGGCAACTGGCCCCGCTGGACCCATTGGGCCGCAAGGTGAAGCCGGGGCAGACGGCGCTACTGGACCGACTGGACCGACTGGGCCTACCGGACCGCAAGGTGGAGCCGGGGCCGATGGCGCTACAGGCCCTACCGGGCCGACCGGTCCCACCGGACCGCAAGGTGAAGCTGGGGCCGATGGCTCTACAGGGCCGACTGGGCCTACCGGACCGCAAGGTGAAGCTGGGGCCGATGGCGCTACAGGCCCCACTGGACCGACTGGGCCCACCGGACCGCAAGGTGAAGCCGGGGTTGACGGTGCTACAGGCCCTACCGGGCCTACCGGGCCGCAAGGCGAAGCCGGGGCAGACGGCGCTACAGGCCCCACTGGGCCAACTGGGCCGCAGGGCGAAGCCGGATCCGTTGTGATGGAATATGCTGATTTCTATGCCCTGATGCCGCCCAACAACGCCGCAGACGTTGCTCCCGGCGATGACCTGGATTTTCCGCAGGACGGACCCAGCAACGGAACGGCCATCAGCCGTACTGGCCCGGATTCCTTCAATTTGGCAGGGACGGGTGTGTACCAAATCCTTTTTTGCGTAGAAGTCAATCAAAGCGGCCAGCTGGTTCTGACCCTGAACGGTACCGAACTGCCTTACACCGTGACAGGGCGTTATACCGGGTCCTCCATGATTGTGGGGATGTCCATCATTCAGACGTCCGCCGCCAACAGCGTCCTCACCGTCCGCAACCCCTCCGGCAATTTTACAACGCTGGGCATTACGCCCCTGGCAGGCGGAACGCGGCCGGTATCAGCGCACCTGATTATTCTCAAAATAGCTTGACAGAGAAAGCTCGCTGAAGATTTCCGGCGGGCTTTTATTGATTTTCTAAATTCAAATGTATATTTTGATTGCAATTTTTGCCATAACAAAGTATACTAAGGATGGAGAAGACTTTAATATTGAATTACAAGGGGGAATTATTATGGACGTCCGGACAGCTTATGAACAGTGGCTGCACGATTTTGCGCAGGATGCGGATACCGTTGCCGATTTGAAGGCCATCGCCAATGATGAGCGGGAAATTGAGGATCGCTTTTATACCGAACTCTCCTTTGGTACCGCCGGCATGCGCGGCGTGCTGGGCGCGGGACTGAACAGGATGAACCGCTACAATGTGCGCCGCGCCACCAAGGGACTGGCTCAATACCTGAAGCAGAATCCCGAAGACGCCCTGCGCGGTGTGGCCATCGGCTATGACAGCCGCCGCTGTTCCGCTGAGTTTGCCAAGGACACCGCGCTGGTGCTTTGCGCCGAGGGTGTGCCTGCTTACCTGTTTGATGCGCTGCGCCCTGTACCGCTGCTCTCCTATGCCGTGCGGCATCTGAACTGCTGCGCCGGCGTGGTAATCACCGCTTCCCACAATCCTCCCCAGTATAACGGCTATAAGGTTTACGGCGAGGATGGCGCCCAGCTGGGCCCTGAAGCCGCTAATGGCGTTACCGCCTGCATCCGCGCGCTCAACTACCTGGACTGCGTACCCATGGATGAGGAGGAGGCCAAGGCCAAGGGCCTGCTGCGCATCATCGGCAATAAGGAAGTGGATGACGCCTACATGGCGGAGGAGAAAACGCTGACCATCCAGCCCGATATGCTGGCCCGCATGGGCTCGCATCTGTCCATCGTATATACGCCGCTCCATGGCTCCGGCAACGTGCCTGTGCGCCGCATCCTGAAGGAAGTTGGTATTGCCAACGTGGCCGTGGTCACCGAGCAGGAAAAGCCCGACGGCAATTTCTCCACCCTGTCCTGCGCCCCCAATCCCAAGAATCCCGAAGCCTTTACCCTGGCCATCAAGCTGGCTGATCAGGTGGGCGCCAACGTGATTTTTGCCACCGACCCGGACTGCGACCGTCTGGGCGTTGCCGTGCGCGCCAAGGACGGGCAGTTCCATCTGCTCACCGGCAACCAGATCGGCTGTGTGATGCTGCATTACATCCTGTCCACCAAGAAAAAGCAGGGCACCCTGCCGGCAAACGGCGCGGCCGTCAAATCCATCGTATCCACCTCGCTGGCCAATCGTATCTGCGAGGATTACGGCGTAGCCATGTTTGAAACGCTGACCGGTTTCAAGTTCATCGGTGAAAAGATCCAGCAGTTCCAGGACAGCGGCAGCCATACCTTCCTGTTTGGCTTTGAGGAGAGCTACGGCTTCCTGTCCTCCACCTTCGTGCGCGACAAGGACGGCGTAAACGCCTCCCTGCTGATCACCGAAGTGGCCGCCGCCTGCGAGGAAGAAGGCATTACGCTGTATGATCGCATGCAGGAAATCTTTGCCAAGTACGGCTATTATGTGGAAAAGGTGGTGTCCACCACCCTGCCCGGCAAAGACGGCCTGACCCGCATGAAGGAAATCATGGCCAATCTGCGGGAGAACCCGCCCAAGGAGCTGTGCGGCATGCGGGTGACCGCGGTACGCGACTACCTGAAGGGCACCCGCGTTACCGCTGAGGGTACCGAGCCCACCGGCCTGCCGGCCTCCGATGTGCTGTACTTTGAACTGGAGCGCGGCAACTGGGTCTGCATCCGTCCCTCCGGCACTGAGCCCAAGATCAAGCTGTATGTCAATACCAACGACGCCGATAAGGAAAAGGCCGAGGCGCTCAACGAAGCGCTGCGGGAAGCCAGCGAAGCGCTGGTGAAGTAATTCATCCCCCGAAAATCAATAGGGCTGTGAAAGGTTCTCCTTCCACTGCCCTTTTTCAATTCTTAATTTTTCATGCGCAAATTGGGATTTGACGGGGGAGGATACGCGCTTTCTTCCCGGGGAAGAAAAGTTTGAAACAATGAATTATAAAAAAGCGGACAGCAAACAAACCATCGAAAAAGATGGGAAACAAGAAGGAACAGGTCAGGCGGTTAAAGGATCAGGAGGATCATCCTGAATGATAAAACCTCTTGCCCTGAGCATAGCCAGAGCCTTATTGACAGTCAAAACAATTGAATTATCAGAAGGCATGG
>JAFUGB010000350.1 GCA_017469605.1 Clostridia bacterium | reverse complement strand
AATGATATCAATGTGCTTATCGCTGATTGAAACGCCGCCCTGGCTGTGGTACACGCTCAGAACTTCCTTAAGCAGGTATTCCTGAACGGCCTTAACGCCCAGGATGCGCAGCAGGTCATGGGGGTTTATGGAGCCCTCGGTCAGTTCATCGCCAGCCTTGACGGTATCACCGTCATTGACTTTGATATTGATACCGTAATGGATGGGATAAACCTTCTTTTCGTTGGGATCATCCTCGTTGGTGATGATCACTTCGCGCTTCTTCTTGTTTTCACTGATGGTGACCTTGCCGCCGATTTCAGCCAGGGTGGCGTCATGCTTGGGCTTGCGGGCCTCAAACAACTCTTCCACGCGGGGCAGACCCTGGGTAATATCCGCCGTGCTGGCGATACCGCCGGTATGGAAGGTACGCATGGTCAGCTGGGTGCCGGGTTCGCCAATGGCCTGGGCCGCGATGATGCCGACGGCCTCACCGATATCCACATCGCCGCCATGGGCCAGATTCATGCCGTAGCAACGGGCGCAGACGCCCTTCTGGCAGCGGCAGGTCAATACGCTGCGGACCTGGACGCTCTTGATCCCGGCCTTGCCGATGGCGTCAGCCTTCTTATAATCGATGGTCTCATTCAGGCTGCAGATCACTTCGCCGGTCTTGGGATCAATGATATCCTCAGCGGCCACACGGCCCAAAGCGCGTTCGGACAGCGACTTCATTTCACCGATGGGCTCGATCTTGATGCCGCGCACCTTTTCACCGCGCTCCTCAAAGCAGTCGGTTTCGCGGATGATGACCTCCTGGGCCACGTCCACCAGGCGGCGGGTCAGGTAACCAGAGTCGGCGGTACGCAGAGCGGTATCGGACAGGGCCTTGCGGGAACCGTGGGAGGACATGAAGAACTCCAGCACGTTCAGGCCTTCCAGGAAGTTGGCGCGGATGGGAATTTCAATGGTTTTGCCGGAAGGAGAAGCCATGTTGCCGCGCATGCCGGCCAACTGGGCCACCTGGGCAATGGAGCCGCGGGCGCCGGAATTGGTCATCATGAAGATGGGGTTCTTCTGGGGCAGTACCTTCAGTACGCGGCTGCGCAGGGCATCCGTGGTATCGTTCCAGGTTTTGATAACGTTGCGGTAACGCTGCTCCTCGGTCATCAGACCGCGGCGGTACATCTTTTCGATCTCGCGCACGCGGTCGTCGGCGGCCTTGAGCATCTCGGGCTTTTCGGGCGGGATGATGATATCGCTGACGGCCACGGTAATGGCGCCGCGGGTGGAATACTTATAGCCCATGGCCTTGATGTTATCCAGCACCTTGGCGCAGACGTTGACGCCATGCACGCGGAAGCAGCGCTCCACGATGTTGCCCAGGTCCTTTTTAACGACCACCTTATCGATCTCCAGCTTGAACATATCATCCAGGCAGGTACGGGGCTGGAAGCCCAGATCCTGCGGAATGTTTTCATTGAAGATCAGCTTGCCCAGGGTGGTATCGATGATGCGGCGCTCGGTAACGCCCTCCCAGGTACGGGAAATGCGCACCTTGATAGGGCTCTGCAGCGTGATCTGGTGAGCCTGATAGGCCATCAGCGCTTCATCCTGATTGGCAAACACGCGGCCGGCCCCAATGGCTTCCTCATCCACGATGGTCAGGTAGTGGCAGCCGATAACCATATCCTGCGTAGGGCTGATGACGGGCTTGCCGTCCTGCGGCTTCATAACGTTGTTGGCGCACAGCATCAGGAAGCGGGCTTCCGCCTGTGCTTCCATGGACAGGGGGACGTGCACAGCCATCTGGTCGCCGTCAAAGTCAGCGTTGTAAGCGGTACAGGCCAGGGGATGCAGCTTCATGGCCTTGCCTTCCACCAGCACAGGCTCAAACGCCTGAATGCCCAGGCGGTGCAGGGTAGGCGCACGGTTCAGCAGCACCGGATGATCCTTGATCACGCCCTCCAGGATATCCCAGACTTCGGGCTTGACCTTTTCCACCATGCGCTTGGCGGCGCGAATATTATGGGCGATGCCGTTCTTGACCAGCTTTTCCATGACGAAGGGCTTGAACAGCTCCAGCGCCATTTCCTTGGGCAGGCCGCACTGATGCAGCTTGAGCTCGGGACCGACCACGATTACCGAACGACCGGAGTAGTCCACGCGCTTGCCCAGCAGGTTCTGGCGGAAACGGCCCTGCTTGCCGCGAAGCAGGTCTGACAGCGATTTGAGGGCGCGGTTGCCGGGGCCCGTTACCGGGCGGCCGCGGCGGCCGTTATCGATCAGCGCGTCCACAGCCTCCTGCAGCATGCGCTTTTCATTACGGACGATGATATCGGGCGTGCCCAATTCCAGCATGCGCTTCAAGCGGTTGTTGCGGTTGATCACGCGGCGGTACAGGTCGTTCAGGTCGCTGGTGGCAAAGCGGCCGCCATCCAGCTGCACCATGGGGCGCAGGTCGGGGGGAATAACGGGCACCACGTCCAGCACCATCCACTCGGGTTTGTTGCCGCTCTGGCGGAAGGCTTCCACCACTTCCAGCCGCTTGATGGCGTGGGTACGCTTCTGGCCTTCGCCTTCGCGGTCCTTTTCCTTTTCGATCAGGGTGGCGATCTCAGCCTTCAGCTGGGCGCTGAGGGCGTCCAAATCGAGTTCAGCCAGCATTTCATGCACGGCTTCAGCGCCGATGCCGGCCCGGAAGGAGCCGCGCTCCTCCTCGGTCATGGCCATGATCTGGCGATAGCGCGCATCGGTGATCAGGCTGTGCTTTTCGGCCTTGATCACGGCTTCATTGCCGGGGTCAAGCACGATGTAGCTGGCAAAATAGAGCACCTTTTCCAGGGCACGGGGGCTAATATCCAGAATCATGCCCATGCGGCTGGGAATGCCCTTGAAATACCAGATATGGCTGACGGGGGCGGCCAGCTGGATATGGCCCATGCGTTCGCGGCGCACCTTGGAACGGGTGATCTGCACGCCGCACTTGTCGCAAACCTTGTCCTTATCCTTGTACTTGATACGCTTATATTTACCGCAGTTGCACTCCCAGTCCTTGGTGGGGCCAAAGATACGCTCGCAGAAAAGGCCGTCGCGCTCGGGCTTGAGGGTGCGGTAGTTGATGGTTTCAGGCTTCGATACCTCGCCATAGGACCATTCGAGAATCTGCTCAGGCGACGCCATGCCGATCTGGATGGCGTCAAGGTTTGTCAATTCAAACATTCCGTCTCACACTCTCCTTCGCAGTTCACTGGATATCGTCATCGTCAATATCGGACAGCGGATCGTCAAAATCCGCAAAGTCAGCTTCGTCGTCTCCGCCCAGGGCGTCCAGGGTGCCCAGTTCATCGTCGATATCGGTGATATCGTCGATATCCTCATATTCGGTGGGAACTTCAACATCGCTGTCGCCGCCGATCAGATCATCGCGATCATCCTCACGGCCGGAACGCACAGGCGCGTCGCTGATTTCATCGTCATCGTCGTCGCGAATCTCAATGACCTCACGCTTTTCGTTAAGCACCTTGATGTCCAGGCACAGGGACTGCAGCTCCTTGATCAGAACCTTAAAGCTCTCGGGCACGCCGGGCGTGGGAATATTCTAGCCCTTGATGATGGCTTCGTAGGTCTTGACGCGGCCCACGATATCATCGGATTTGACGGTCAGGATCTCCTGCAGCGTATTGGCCGCGCCGTAAGCTTCCAGCGCCCACACGTCCATTTCACCGAAGCGCTGGCCGCCGAACTGCGCCTGGCCGCCCAGGGGCTGCTGAGTCACCATGCTGTAGGGACCGGTGGAACGGGCATGCATCTTGTCATCCACCAGATGATGCAGCTTCAGGTAATACATAATACCTACGGTGACGGGGTTTTCAAAGGGTTCGCCGGTACGGCCGTCGTACAGGATGGTTTTGCCGTCCTCCCGCAGGCCAGCCTTGCGCAGGCACTCAGCGATATCGTCCTTGGTGGCGCCGTCAAACACCGGCGTGGCAACCTTCCAGCCCAGCTTTTTGGCCGCCATGCCCAGATGCACTTCCAGCACCTGGCCCAAGTTCATACGGGAAGGCACGCCCAAGGGGTTCAGCACGATATCCAGCGGCGTACCGTCGGGCATGAAGGGCATATCCTCTTCGCGCAGGATGCGGCTGACTACGCCCTTGTTGCCGTGGCGGCCGGCCATCTTATCGCCCACGGAGATCTTTCTCTTCTGGGCAATATAAACGCGGACCATCTTATTGACGCCGGGGCTGAGCTCGTCTTTATTTTCGCGGGTGAAGGTTTTGACATCCACAATGATGCCGCCTTCACCATGGGGAACCTTCAGGGAGGTATCGCGCACCTCGCGCGCCTTTTCACCGAAGATGGCGCGCAGCAGGCGCTCTTCGGGCGTCAGCTCGGTTTCGCCCTTGGGAGTTACCTTGCCCACCAGGATATCGCCGCTGCGAACCTCGGCGCCGATACGGATCACGCCGTCCTCGTCCAGGTCCTTCACCGCGTCGTCGCCCACATTGGGGATATCCCGGGTGATCTCCTCGGGGCCCAGCTTGGTTTCACGGGCTTCGGATTCGTATTCCTCAATATGAATGGAGGTGTACATATCCTCCTTCACCAGGCGCTGGCTGAGCAATACGGCGTCTTCATAGTTATAGCCTTCCCAGGTCATGAAGCCGATCAGGGCGTTGCGGCCCAGG
Organism: Clostridia bacterium; assembly: GCA_017469605.1. GTDB lineage: Bacteria > Bacillota > Clostridia > Christensenellales > Aristaeellaceae > SFMI01. The sequence continues at coordinate 4,360 of JAFUGB010000350.1, read as the reverse complement.
CCGATTTCGCCGTTTTCGGTGGAGGGGCCGTCGGCCAGCAAATCGCCCACCTCAACGCGGTCGCCCTGGCTGACGCGGGGCCGCTGGTTAATACAGGTGCCCTGGTTGGAGCGGATGAACTTGGTGAGCTTATACTGATGCAGCTCGCCGTTATCATCCTTGATGGTGACCTCATCGGCGGCCACGCTGTGCACGATACCGGCATGCTTGCTGAGCAACACCACGCCGGAATCATGGGCGGCCTTATATTCCATACCGGTACCCACAATGGGGGCTTCGGGAACGAGCAGGGGCACGGCCTGGCGCTGCATGTTGGAGCCCATCAGGGCGCGGTTGGCGTCGTCATTCTCCAGGAAGGGGATCATGGCGGTGGCCACCGATACGACCTGTTTGGGCGATACATCGATATAATCCACATTGGCGGCGGGAATCTGAATAAATTCATCGCGCCAGCGCACGGTAACCGTGGGATTGACAAACGTTCCGTCAGGATTCAGGGGTTCTTTGGCCTGACCCACGTTGTAGTTATCCTCTTCATCGGCGGTCATGTAGACAATTTCGTCGGTAACCCTGCCATTCTCCTTGTCCACCTTGCGGTAAGGCGCCTCGATGAAACCGTACTCATTGATGCGGGCATAGGTAGCCAAAGAGCCGATCAGGCCGATGTTGGGGCCTTCAGGCGTTTCAATGGGGCAGATACGGGCATAGTGGGAATAATGCACGTCGCGCACTTCCATGCCGGCGCGGTCGCGGTTCAAGCCACCGGGGCCCAGAGCGCTCAGGCGGCGCTTATGGGTCAGCTCGGCCAGGGGGTTGGGCTGATCCATGAACTGGGACAGCTGGGAGGAGCCGAAGTACTCCTTGATGGCGGCGCTGACCGGACGGATGTTGATCAGATCATTGGGCTTTACATCAGTGGCATCTTGGATGGCCATGCGCTCACGCACCACGCGCTCCAGGCGGGTCAGGCCAATACGGACCTGGTTCTGCAGCAATTCGCCCACGCTGCGCAGGCGGCGGTTGCCCAGATGGTCAATATCATCGGTAACGCCCACGCCGTAAGGCATGCCCAGCAAATAGCTGACAGAAGCGGTAATATCATCCACGATGATATGCTTGGGCACGATGTTATGGATATTTTCGCGAATGGCGCGCTTGATCTCCTCGGTGTCGGTCAGGCCCTCGATGGTGGCCATCAGGGTGGGCAGGTGGGCAAACTCATTGATGCCCGCTTCCTTGGGATCAAAGGGCAGGAATCCGCGGGCGTCCACGAAATTATTGCCCAGCACGCGAACCACATGGTCCTCGCATTGCAGGTTCACCGCGTTGATGCCGGCGTTCTGGATGGCCCGGGCCTGATCGCGGCGGATGGTTTCGCCCTTAGCCGCCAACACCTCGCCGCTGCGGGGATCGATCACATCCTCGGCGGCCACCTGGCCGCCGATGCGGGCCGCAACGCCCAGCTTTTTATTGAATTTATAGCGGCCCACGCGCATCAGATCATAGCGCTTGGGATCAAAAAACAGGTTATTGAGCAGCGTACGGGCGCCATCCTCCGTGGGCGGCTCGCCGGGCTTCTGGCGCTTATAGATTTCAATCAGGCCCTGGGCCTGGGATTTGGTACTGTCGCTGTTGGTCAGCGTGGCCAGCAGGCGCTCATCCTCGCCCAGCAGGCCCACGATATCGGCATCGCTGCCATAGCCCAGCGCGCGCAGCAGCACGGTGATGGGCAGTTTGCGGGCGCGGTCGATGCGGACCCACAGGCTGTCGTTGGAGTCGGTTTCATACTCCAGCCAGGCGCCGCGGTTGGGGATGATCTGGGCGGCAAACAGCTGTTTGCCCACCTTATCCACGGTCATGGAATAATAGGCGCCGGGAGAACGGACCAGCTGGCTGACGATGACGCGCTCGGCGCCATTGATCACAAAGGTTCCGTGCTCGGTCATCAGCGGGAAATCGCCCATGAAGACCTCGGTCTCCTTGATTTCCCCGGTTTCCTTATTCTTCAGGCGAACAAACACCTTGAGCGGCGCGGCGTACGTCAGGTCGCGCTCACGGCAGCGCTCAATGGAATTCTTGGGCTGGGAATCCAGCGAATAATCAACGAATTCCAGGATCAGGTTACCGCTGTAGTCCACGATCGGGGATACGTCGGCCAGCACCTCCCGCAGATCCTCCTTCAGGAACTTGCGGTAGCTGTTCTTCTGTACCTCAATCAGGTTGGGCATGTCCAGAACTTCATCGATGCGCGAGAAGCTCATGCGCTTGCAGTGCTTCCCCAGTTGAACCTCGTGCACCATAAAAAGCAATCACCCCTTTACTCTTGCAGCATGTATCGGCCGTATTTTCGAGCTTTTTGAATTGTACTTTTTTTGTTCTTTTTTCAAAAAAGTTACTTCAAAAAGGTCAAAATGCCGTAGTTTACCAATACTCGTGCAATTATAAAGTTTAACACACAAAAAAGTCAATGTCAAGGCCACTTTTTTTGAAAATTTCGCAGTTTTTTCTGTCAAGCCGTTTTTCTGGATACCGTTCACATTTTGTTCCCCTTTTATAACGAATCGGCATAGGGATAAAAGAAAGGATAATGGGCCTTCGATCAAGCAAAAAATGATAAAAGCATCCGCCGGGAAACAAATCCTTTTCCCGGCGGATCAGGGCATCGACAAAGTCGATGCCCCCGAAGAAAATGAAAAATCATTTTCTTCAGGATGCAAATTTTCTTGTGCGCTTAACAGCGCACGGCCAGAAAATTTGAGCGGAATGAAACATTCCTCCCGGTCGGCAAGCGGACCTCCGGAATTTTTCTCCTCGCGACGTACACTTGGGTCTGCCGACCCGCCTTCCGCTAAAAACATGCCACCGGCATGTTTTTCTGGCGCTACAGGCTCACATGCGGATTGCATTTTCCGTGTTCCAATCTTGCTGACATTTACCCGCTTTATTTTAAAATGACACTTTATAGATAGTCGGATCCGCCGGGAAACAAATCCTTTTCCCGGCGGATGGAATGGTTTTCTGATTCTATTTGCCGATATCGCTGATTTCGTTTTCCGTGTACACCGAAATCCCCCGCGCTTCCAGCCGCTCCGCCAGCACGCCGCTGCCGGCCGTCAGCGTTTTGCTGAAGGTTCCGTCATAAATCGCGCCGTGGCCGCACATGGGGCTTTTGGCCTTGAGCACGGCGCAATCGCAGCGCAGCAGGTCATAAAGCTTTTCGGCCTGCCGGGCGCCCAGCGCGTATTCCGCCGTACGGTCCATCCCATCCCGGCTGATCACCCGGTCCTCCAGCCGCTCGCTGGCAGTGCGGGGCGTGGTGAGCCCGCCCAGCTGTTCCGGGCAGACAGGGACCAGCTGGTGCTTTTCGGCCAGCGCCGCGGCATCCGCGCAGGTTTTAGATTTTCCGTCATACCGGCAGCAGATCCCCAGCAGACACGCGCTGATCAATATGCGCATATCAGGCGATCTCCAGCGCGATTTCCATCATCTGGGTAAAGGTGTTCTGGCGGTTTTCGGCGTCCAGCCCCTCGCCTGTGAAGGGGTTATCGGAAATCGTCAGCAGGGCCAGCGCGTTTTTGCCCGCTTTGGCGGCATTGAGGTACAGCGCATAGGTTTCCATTTCCACGCACAGCACGCCCAGCTGCTGCAAAACGCCCAGGGGTTTGCTTTCGTCATAGAAGCAATCGGAGGAATAGACCGGGCCAACGGGCATCATGACGCCCATTTCAGCCGCCTTCTCCGTGGCGGCCTTGAGCAGCTTCCAGCTGGCGCAGGGGCCCAGGTTGCCCTTGAAGCCAAACTGGGCGCCGTAATCGGAATTGGAATAGGCGCTCATGGCGGCCACCACGCTGCGCAGCTTCAGGTCAGGATGCAGCATGCCCGCCGAGCCGATGCGGATGATATTTTCCACGCCGTAAAAATTGAACAGTTCATAGGAATAAATGCCAATGGAGGGAATGCCCATGCCGCTGGCCATCACCGAAACATCCTTGCCCTTATACCGTCCGGTATATCCCTGTACGCCGCGCACGTTATTGACCAGCCTGGGATGTTCAAGGTAGGTTTCGGCAATGAATTTGGACCGCAGCGGATCGCCGGGCATCAGCACTGTTTTGGCAAAATCTCCGGGGTTGCATCCGATATGGGGAGTAGGCGTATTGCTCATCTGTATAGCCTCCTTACGGGATAGATTTCTTCGTTTAAGTATAAAATATCCGGAACACAAAGTCAACGCTTCCCCGAAGGCCGATTTGAAATCCCCCATGAATTATGATATACTTTTCCTAATTAATATATCAGGGAGGCCATCCATGCGGGATATTCTGATAAAAAGCTGGGATCAGCTGCAATCCGCGGGGTT
>JAFUGB010000349.1 GCA_017469605.1 Clostridia bacterium | reverse complement strand
CGTATGTGGAAACCATTCATTCTCCACGGCAATTCAACCCCGGTTATCATCGTGATAACATTTTGATAACTAAAGGCTGTATAGGCAGGAGAATAGGAATACCACAGAGAATCAGAGTCACCACTTGGAATCAGAAACACATTAATTATACAAAATGTGTTAAGTCTGAGAGAGTGGGAATAACGGCTGAAATCCTGAAACCCGCATAAAATAAGGGTTTCCGGGTGGCCGTCGACCCGAGTGACAACAATTTGGCAACAAAAATCCATCATTCCGAAAATGAGGGCTAACTGATTTTGTTGAGAATCAGTTAGCCCTATTTCTATGCGATTTTCATACTAAATAACCATTCCCCAGAGGGCACCACGATAAATGAAACCCAAGGTAGCGAGAGGCGCTGAGAAGTGGTAGAATAGGAAAGACGGCAAAGGTCGAAAAAGGTTCTTTCTACGCTTTTTTACTCCTTTTATTTAATGGCTTCACAGTAAACGCTACTACTTTTTTTCTTCTCGGGGTAACTACAACTGTAAACGCTACTGTTGCATTTTCTTTGAGAATTTACTCAATTCATCTTTTCAAAAATATTTTACCTGTTTTCGCACATTTTCGCTATTGACAAACCGCCACTAAAGTGCTATAATCTTTATTGTTGAGGCGATTCAAGCACGCTGTGGCTGAAAAGCCTTGGTTTTATCTGGGTGTAGCGCAGCTTGGTAGCGTGCTTGAATGGGGTTCAAGAGGTCGAGAGTTCAAATCTCTCCACCCAGACCAACAAGAAAAAGTCCGAAAAATAAGGGTTTTCGGGCTTTTTTCTTTGCCAAAAACAGGCTTTTACACTTAATTTTACACTTAACAGGGAATTTTACGCCCTCATTTGGCGTTATCACAGGTTAGCTAATCCCTGCATCAGCGATTCCATATTGCTGCTTGCTTGATCCCCTTAAATCCTCCGTGAAGTGCAAATACAGATCACAGGTGATTTTAATATTGCTATGGCCTAATACCTTGCTCAAAGAATATATATCACCGCCCGCTACCAAATAGCTGACCGCGAACGAATGACGCAAATCATGGAATCGGAATCCATTCACTCCAATTTTAGCAGCCAGCTTTTGCACATTATGATATACGGTATTTTTCCCATAATGCTTTCCGTATTCGTTAGTGAACACCAGGCCGGGAAATTCCTCCTCATTCCATAGTTCACCAGCACGGAGCCGCCGTTCTGCCTGTATCTTCTTTTGCTGGGCCAGCAGCTTCATAACCGAGGCGGCGGGTTTTATCCTGCGTATCTCATGCGTTTTCGTCTCGTCACAATAATATCGAGCGTCCTTTGTGCGCTTAAGTTGATGGTCAATGGTAACGATCCCATTGTCAAAATCAATGTTATCCCATTTCAATCCCATTACTTCACACTCACGCATACTCGTGAACAACGCGACCCGGAATAGCATCTCATATTCAGATCCACGGATCACCGCCAGGAAATTATCAATCTGTTTTTGGGTAAGCGGATTTATTTCCTTCTTCGGATTACCGCCCTTGGGAATCACTACCTTATCAGCCGGATTCACGGCAATATAACCGTTAATATATGCCTGCTGCAATGCGGCATGGAGGACACTTTTCACGCAAACAAGGGATTTTCTGGCATGATTGATTTTCAGCGCGTTAATCATTTTTTGTATCTGGTGCGCGTCCAGCACCTGTAATTTTACTTTGCCGATATGAGGCTTTATGTTCACCCGTATATCCGATAGATACTTTGTCTGTGTCCCCTCCGTAGAATCGACTTGGTATGTTTCCATCCACTCATCCAGCCATTCTCCAACGGTCATTTTTGAAGGTTCAATATAACTGTTGGTATCAAGCTGATACAGGGCGGCGGTTAGTTTCTTTCTGACTTCTTCCTCACTCTTGCCGTAAATATATTTTTGTTTTTGTCCACCAGTCCCGGGATCAGTCCCGATAGTATAGCGCCCCACATAATACTCGTTCCCTTTAATGGTGCGTTTCTTAATTGATCCAGAGCCATTCGCCGCCCGCTTTGCTCCACTTTTAGCCATTTTTATGCACCAGCTTTCTTTAAAATAGCATTAGTTTCTTCTACTTCAATTATATCATATTTATCATTCATTTTCAATGCGTTTTTATGCGTATTATGCAGTTTCATTCACTCAAAAACATCTTGCCATTCACTGTGCTTTATGATATAATAGTATTAGGTTATGGCGAAAAGCCAAACCGCCAGCAGCTGCGCTGCAAGGGTAAAGAAGGGCGTTGGCGCCCTCATTATTCAGTGCGAAATCGCATCGGGCCAATATGGCCTTTGTGGTTTTACACTTTTTTATTTGGAAAGGAGCACGCATGATCAAGGAAATCAACCGGAACGAAAAACAGGCACGGAGCCCAAAGGAAATCGATTGGAGACAAAAACAGGTTTGGAGTGCAAAGGAACTTGTACAGGCCGGTTTTAGCCGATCGATGGCGTATTCTCTGCTTAACCGCAGCGATGTGCCAACCATAACAATCGGAGGCAGAAAGTTTGTACATCGGCAATTATTCGAGGAATGGTTAATGGCCCAGACACAGCGAATCGTTTAATCCGGAGGAGGGCAGCGAATGAGCAATATCACATTATCCTATCCGAAATGGTATGATCCAGCAAGTCAAAGTATCAATGATGCTGGGCTTGCAGATGCCATTATTGAGGAAATGGAGCTACAAAAGGACGGGAGAAGCATCATCGGGCAATCGGGCGCTTTGGTTATGCCAGAAACTATTAAGCGAAAAATAAATGATGCCATATCACCTTATATTAAAACTGGACTGTCACGATATACAAAATCAATTTTTGAGACGCTAACAATACGCTTGCCGGTTGGAAATGCTCCTCCTTTTCAGACGTACACAGTTTACGAACTGGTTCAGAAAAAACCGCAACCGCCGAAACCAATAATAAATAATCTGCTATATCCCGGCCTTGGTGGTTTCGCTGGTGCTCCTAAAGTTGGAAAATCATGGTTTTGTTTAGCAGTAGCCGAAGCTGTATCAAATGGAACAAAATTTTTTGGATTCGATACGGTTCAAGGTGACGTGCTATACATTATGGCTCCATTGACCTTTTCCTTTGCGGCTTCAACCTGTTCGGCTGTTTCATCTGCCGCACCATTGATAACTGCACCAGTTTCGCCCATGACCTGCTGAACCTGTTCTTTCCAGCCATCAGACAGCTTGGTCATGCTATCAACGCCGAGGAAAACGTCTGACAGCATACCAACCAGCCGTGCGGCGGGGCTTGTCCATAGTCCCTGCGCAAACTCCGTTGATTCCGTCGCGGCGTTCATCAGCGTGGCGGGCAAATTCTTGATCCAGTCTAATTCTTCCCCGGTGAACACGTCCTTGTAATTTGCCATACCGTCCACCATAGGCTGAATGATGGTGTCCACAAAGTTTTGCACCTGATCCCGGCTTGCGTTGTCATATTCGCCGGAATGAAGCAGAACGTCGATTGCCTGTGAAAGAGCATCTTTATATAGTCCTGCCGTGGTGTTTTGCATTTCCCTGATTTTTTCGTTTGTTGTCTGCTGCATCAAGGAAAGGTTTTGATCGAAAATGTTCACATGCTGATCGAATGCGGATTGGTCGATAATCCCGCCCGCAAGATACTTTCCAAGCTGTGTTTTCAGATCGTCCGTTGCGCTTTTCACCGAATCCATGACCGCTTGCGTTTCGTCAATAGCTGCCTGCGTTTTATCGCCCAACTCAGTGATGAAATTGACAGCGCCCTCAGATGATCCAAAATCCACATTACCCAATTCTCCCGCCATACCTTCCCAGGCATGGAGCGCTACCCTTTGACTGTCTGCCAGCGCTTCGGTCAACCGCATGTATTGTTCGATCTCAGCCGTGGATGCTTTACCGCTGCCGATTTTAGCGGTCAGGCTTTCGATTTGCGTTTGGAACTCAGCTTGCGCCGCGCTCATGCCCTCTTGTACCATTAGCAGGCTTTTGCGCATTTCCGTAGCCTGTGTGCGTAATTCTTCGTTGGTCGTAGCGAAAACCGTTGTCAGGCCAGCGAAAAGCGTTGAGAAATCCTTGCTTTGCAATTCGGACAAGGTGGAAAGCACATCATTCCAAACCGCCTTAAACTGCGCCACATCCTCTGCTGTGGGGGCTTTGCTGCCAAATAGTGCGGCGTTTAATTCGTCAATCTGCGTTACAAGCCCGGTCAGGTTCAGCTTCAATGCGTCCGATCCGGCGTATGCGTTAATGACCAATTCACTGCCCGCCGTCAATTCATCGAATTTTACCTGAACAGCCTCCAGCAGCTTTTTAGGGTCAAGCCCGCCTTTTCCGCTGGCCGCAAATGCTTCTTCGGCAATTTGGCTGTATTCCTTTTCTCGGACAAAGCGGATAGCCTCCAGCCCAGCAAACAGCGCGATTGTCGTGCTGATGGCAAGGCCAGCCGCCCAACTGCCTGTGATTTTCCACAGCCCGAAGGTGCCGGTCAGGAAACCGACCAAGCTTTCACCAAAAGCCGACCAGGAGAAACCGTCAGTGATACGCGATTTCACTCCATCGTGAACGAGGTAAAATTCCAGCGCACCGATGGCAACGCCTCCGAGAATCTTCCCAAGCAGCGTTTCAACCCCCGTTGCGATTTTCCACGCCGCCAATGCTCCGCCGATGGCTTTAGCGATCCGCAAAACATCGTCCATGTGTTCTTTCAGCCAATCAACCATTTTTCGGATTTTTCCGTCAAAGGTGCTGACCTCCTCAAACATATCAAGCGCGTTTGCGGCTCCGCCGCCGCCACCACCGCCACCGGCATTGTCTATCGGGCTTGCGGTATCGGACATGATGATATTCAATTCGTCCCAGGCCGCAAGCAGACCTTTGATTTCCTCCTTCGCTTCCTCCGCTTTCTTGCCAACCCCTCCCAATGATTTTGTTGCATTTGCAACGCCTGGTAGCTTTGCCCGTGTCCAGGAGCTTTGTCCCCGCAGCACGGCAAGCACCTGATTGATGGCGTTTGCGGCAGCGATGGCCCAGCTAACAACCGTTTGTAAAATGGGGATCAGGCTTTGAATAAGGGGAGCCGCCGCCGCGCCTATGCTGTTGCGGAATTGCGCAAGGCTGGCAGATGCCGCATTCATTTCAGACGCAAACGAGGAACCGATGGCTGCGCTGCGCGCTTTTACATTTGCAACGCCCTCAGAAATTCCCTGTGTAATTTCCCGCAAGCCAGCGCGGATTCCTCGGTAAAGGGCCATATTTGCGATTCTGGACAGGAGATTTGGAACGTGGGGGAGAATGCCCTTCCAGCGCTCCGTGGCTTGTGTGGCCTCTTGTATGGCCTCCCTTGCGCGATCAATGCCAGACCCGGCCTGATTGCCGGATTGCCCGGCGTCCCGCAGCGCTTCGCTTGTCTCCTTTATTTCCGCATTGGCTTCGGCTATGCCGGAAGTATCCACCCCGGGCAGGATGGTATCAGATAATCCGCGCAGACCGCTTGTGTCTAT
>JAFUGB010000348.1 GCA_017469605.1 Clostridia bacterium | reverse complement strand
CAGAGCAATCATCGGGATACCGATATAAGCAAACGTGATAAAGCCCTGCGTGGCGGCATTCTGTACGTTATACACGCCCTCTGAAATCAGCCGGGGTGCCTCGTAGCCGGTGGTGGTCAGGCCCAGATTGAAGATGCCCTGACCGATGCCCACCGACACGGTGTTGATGATGGTGAAAATGGAGGCTGTGAGACCGTCAGCACGCATCCCTTTTTCATACTCTATGTAGTCCAGCGTATCTGCCATCAGAGCGCTGTACACATAGCTGGGGAGGAAACCAATGGCATAAATGAAGGAACCCGCCAGCATGAGCGGCATGCTGTGAGCACCAACCCAGCAGATCACCTCCGCAGCCGCAGCGACCAAAAAGCCGATGATCATGACCTTGCGCTTGCCAAATTTTTTCACCAGAGGCCAGAGAAGGAACACGCCGAAGCCCAGAGGCGCCTTGCCTACGGCAGACAGGATCGTCTGCGTGGTGCCGTCATTATAGGTGCCCAGCACCCAGTTGCAAAAATAAGGCAGCGAGATCGTCATCATATTGCTCATGATCTGGAACATGAACATGAACAGGATCATCAGAATCCAGTACCCGGAACCAAAGCATGCCCGCAGCTGTTCCTTGAATGACACGTCCTTGATCTCACCTGCGGAGGCCGCGGCCTCCGTTACGCGCTCCTTGGTGAAAAAGTACTCCAGCACGGTAAAGGGCAGCGCGATAGCCGCAATGATGATCATGGCGGTGAGCCACTTGTCATAGCTGTAGCCCAACACCGGCATGAGGACCGCCGGAAATACCAGCGATACAACTACACCGGGGAGCATATTGACACCCATGTTGGTAAAAAGACTCAGCGCATCCCGCTGCTTCACGTTGCTGGTAGACAGCGGCACCATCAGGGTATGGCTCATGTTATAGATGGTGTAAGCAAAGGAGAAGAAAATGTTATAAGTCAACGCCACCAAAGCAAACTGCAGCAGGCTGTGCTCACGGGGCACCAGAAACAGCAGAATGGTCGCAATGGTCATCAGCGGCGCGGAGATGAAAATCCAGGGACGGGCCTTGCCCTGCCGCGTGCGGGTCTTTTCGATAATCTGACCCATTATGATATTGGTGACGGAATCCACTATTTTGGACAAAATGGGGAACAAGGCCATAAACGCCGCTGCCCAGGCAAAGGAATTGGTCAGATCCAGCACGTCTGTGTAAAACACATTCAGGTAGCTGATCAGTGTGATGTTCAGGATCGCCGCGCCCATCGGGCCAAAGAAGAACCCAAGCCATCTCTCCGAGCTGCTGGTATTAGCGGACTTGATATAGGGGTCAAACTTGGGGGACGCAAATAGCTTTGATTTTTCCAGCACTGCCATGGTCATATCCTCCGTTTTTACGTACTCTGCTGTCAATTTCAAAAATTTCTTGCCATTTTCTCTAATGTTCATTATAATAGTTCATATACATAATGTTCAATAAGCAGATCAATTTCTTTTGTCAGTTCCTAAGCATTTGCGGCAAAAATGTTGATTAGTTCAAATTGGAGAATCAAAAATGAAAAATGAAGATACACGCGTCCAATACACCAAAAAGGTTCTGAAGGATTCCCTGCTGCTGATTTTAAAGGAAAAGCCCATCGCCAAAGTCACGATCAAGGAGCTGTGCGAGGCAGCTGGACTCAACCGCGGGACCTTCTACCTGCATTACAACGAGCCGAACGATCTTCTGCGGGAAATCGAGGATGAGTTTGTGCGGGAAAAAATGTCTTTTTTTGATCCATATATGAAAAATGACAATCCCGATCAGCTGGCACAGCTCTTTCGTGCGATCCTGCAAAATCGGGAACCAAGTCTCGTTCTCTTCGGTCACAACGGCGCTCCGCAGTTTTCTGAGCGGATCAAGAATATGGTGCGGCCGGGGGTCCTTTCT
>JAFUGB010000347.1 GCA_017469605.1 Clostridia bacterium | reverse complement strand
TATTTTTTTCGGTCTGCCCAGCGGGTTTTCGCTGTGTGCTTTGCGCACAGCATGCACGGCTTTGCCGTGCTGCCCGGAAGCGGATCACTGCGTTACCGTTCCTCTTTGCGATTGCCGCTTTTACGGCGACAAACGCAGCCCTTTCTGGTTCTCTTTCGGGCTCCGAAAGAGAACGTCCCCGATTGTATCCCTTCCCTGTCAAATTTCTGTTTTCAGATGGATTGTTTTCATCAGGTTTTCGTATTATTTATCCGTTTGGCCCGCTGCCTGTTCCGCCAAAGGGGTCCTCCCCCGCCGGGCAGTACCCGCCGCCGCCCTCCCAGAAGGTCAGGCTGAAGCCGTTTTCGTCCAGCGTCAGGCCCTTGACGTTCACAAAGCCGTTTTCATAAACCATGGTCAGCTCATAGGGCGGTTTGTTCCAGTACAGGTTTTCAAAGGTGTTGTAATCGGTGACGTACCAGGTGCCGTGTACCGGATCGGCCATATCATCGGCGCGCCAGGCCGCGGCGCTGCCATATTGCGTCCAGTCAAACATGGCGGCGGTGAAGGTGCCGTCAGGGTTCAGCTGGATATAGTCCTCGGCCTGGTTGCCCCCGGCATAGAAATACCAGCAGCCTGCCAGCTGTTCCATCACGTCCCGCCGCACGGCCTGATCCATGGGCTTCAAATCGCGGACGGGCACGAAGCCCCACAGGATGGCCCCACCATCGACGGGCCGGTTATCCTTGTTCACCTCCAGGGCCACGTAGGCGTAATAATCGTTATAAATGCCCAGGCAGCACATCTGCGTGCCCCGGGGCAGCTTCACCTGCCTGAACTGGCTTACGTCAGGGTCGTCGGTGAGGTAGGTATCGGCGGTGGCTTCCACCTCCACCCGGGCGAAGGAAGCGCCGGGATCGTCCTGATCCTGCCCCACCAGGGACGGCTGGCCCAGGTCGGCGGCCCGGGCGTAGCCGATGCGCTGGGTGCGCTGGCTCACATCGTAGCGGATCATGGCCCAGGTTTCGCCGTCGTCGTTCAAAAATTCGTTCAGCAGCCAAATTTTGCCGCCCAGCCCCACGGCGGCCTTGCCCTTGGCCGCCCGCCAGCTGGATTCCCCGAAGGGCGCGGTATACACCGGCGCGGTGCCTGTGCGGCCGGTGCGCAGCTCCAGCCCCCAGTCGTCCGGCGAATACCCGCCGTCCAGGTACGCCCGCCCGCTGTCCATCTTGGCATCCATCAGCAGATACGCTCGGGCCTCGGCCGTGGAATGGGGCAGCAGCGAAATATTGAAGGTGTTCAGCGGCATTTGCCAATTGTAATACACCTTGCCCGCCGCGTCCTCGCAGTACCAGCGGTAATCATTCACCTCGCTGTCCGGGTTTTCATCCTGGGCGTACAGGCGGAAATCACCGATCCGGGCCTCCCGCAGCGCAAAGCCGTACCCGGAAACCTCCTCAAAGGTATAGCTTTCAGCCTGCCCGTAGGCCAGCGTCAGGAAACGGCCGTCCTCCATGGTCAG
>JAFUGB010000346.1 GCA_017469605.1 Clostridia bacterium | reverse complement strand
TTCAACACGAACCGCGCTGTGGACTGGTTTGCATTTGGTGTATGACCATGAACAGATATCATTCTCGGGATCAGCCCGCTTCCATCACGGAGGCGGGTTTTTCTATATCAACAAACGATTGGAGGAAATAACAATGCGGAACTTTTCTATCGACCTGATCTGGGCCAAGGTGCAGATCGCTGTGACGGCCATCGGCGGATGGCTGGGCTACTTTCTGGGAGGTGTGGACGGAATGATGATCGCGCTGATTGTGCTGATGACGCTGGACTACATCACGGGCGTCATGTGCGCCATCGTGGATAAGAAGCTGTCCAGCGCCGTTGGCTTCAAGGGCATCTGCAAGAAGTGCCTGATCCTGATGCTGGTGGGCGTGGCCAACATCATTGATCTCCATGTGGTAGGAACGGGCAGCGCCCTGCGTGGTGCCGTGATCTGCTTCTACATGAGCAATGAGGGCCTGAGCCTGTTGGAGAATGCAGCCTACATTGGCCTGCCTGTCCCTGACAAGCTTAAGGATATCCTGGAGCAGCTGCACGACCGCGACAAAAAGGAAACCGATAAAACCGACCAGGGCGACGGCGAGTAACCGCCACCCATTCTATTTCGGGAGGTGAATGAGAATGATTCAGGCAAAGGATCTCATTGCCCTGTTCCAGAAAGCGCTGGATGAAAAATGGGGCTACATCTACGGGCAGGCGGGTTCCCAATGGACAGAAGCCAAGCAGAAAGCCGCCACCCGTGAGCAGACGGTCAAGTATGGCCAGAAATGGATCGGTCACTACGTGGCCGACTGCTCCGGTATGTTCAGCTGGGCCTTTAAGAAGCTGGGCGGGTATATGTACCACGGCTCCAACACCATGTGGAAGAGCTACATGACCGCCAAAGGCGCTCTGGCCAAGGGCAAGCGCACCGACGGCCAGGAGCTGAAACCCGGCACAGCGGTCTACAAGAATTCCGGCACGAACTACTATCATGTCGGCCTGTATATCGGCAACGGCACGGTAATTGAAGCCAAGGGCACATCCTATGGCGTCGTCACCAGCGCTGTCAGCACATGGACTGCTTGGGGCGAGTTGAAAGGCGTGGATTACAGCGCAGTATCTACTGCTCCGGCAAATCAGTCTGCACCGACAGCAGATGAGTCTGCGCTGGGCACCCGGCTGCTGAAACGCACCAGCCCTTACATGCGGGGTGATGACGTGAAGGCGCTTCAGTCCATGCTGAACGTGCTGGGCTTTAACTGCGGTGCCGTGGATGGCATTTTCGGGGATAAGACAAAGGCCGGGGTGATCGCCTTCCAGCAGGCCAGGGGTCTGGTGGTGGACGGCATCGTCGGGCCAAAGACAAGAGCCGCGCTGCTGGCGGCGTAAACGATCATGGGGTTTTGCCTTTGGGCAGAGCCCCAACTTTTTTATGAAAACGTCCCGTTTTGTCATCTCCCATGGCTACCCTGTGGGAGGTGAGTATGTAATGAACGATACTCAGAAAGCAGTCATTATAAAGCTGCGAAATGAAAACCAGAGCTATACCGCAATAGCTGGGACGCTCGGTGTGTCTGTCAGCGCGGTTAAAGGATATTGCCAGCGAAATGGGCTGGCGGGAAATCGTACCATCGGAGTGAAGCAGGAAGACCCCCCAGCGCTTCCTGCTGTATGTCTTTGCTGTGGGAAATCTCTCATCCAGAGAGAAGGCATCAAGCCAGTAAAATTCTGTTCATCTTCTTGCAGACAATCCTGGTGGAATGCCCATCCAGAAAAGGTCAACCGAAAAGCTATTTATTCATTCAACTGCACGAATTGTGGGAAGACATTCTCTGCCTATGGGAACAAAAATCGGAAATACTGCTCTCATGCCTGCTACATTCAGGATCGCTATGACGGAGGTGAAAACTGATGCCTACTGATCGTTTCGATGCTGAAAAAAATTATCTTGCTG
>JAFUGB010000345.1 GCA_017469605.1 Clostridia bacterium | reverse complement strand
GTCCTTGGTGAAGGCCACCACGGAAGGCGTGGTGCGGCTGCCTTCGGCGTTGGCGATCACAACAGGTTCGCCGCCCTCCATGACGGCCACGCAGCTATTGGTAGTACCCAGGTCAATACCGATGATCTTAGACATAATTCATTCCTCCGTTCAAATTCAACTGTTTTTTTTATTTGGAAACACACAAGCGTGTGAGTGTCGCTCAGTCGGAAACCACCTTTACCATGGCGTGCCGCAGCACGAAATCGCCCAGCCTGTAGCCCTTCTGCAATACGGCGCATACCGTGCCGGGCTCGCCCTCCGAGCTTTCGCCCTGCATCACGGCGTTTTCCAGGCTCGGGTCAAACTTTTCGCCCAGCCGGTCAATGGCGGTGACGCCGCGCTTTTCCAGCGCGTCGCTGAGCTGGCGGTATACCATGGCCAGGCCCTCCTTCAGCGCTTCGTCGGCGCTGTCCACCGCAAGCGCCCGTTCAAAATTGTCCATCACCGGCAGGATGGTGGTGATGAAGGCCCGGGCGCCCTCTTCAAAGCTTTCGGCCCGGGCGGCGTTGTTGCGGCGGCGGAAGTTTTCAAAATCGGCCTGCACCCGCTGGGCCATGTTCAGGTATTCCTCGCTCTGTTTGCGGGCGGCCTCCAATTGCGCCTTGAGGCTTTCCAGGTCCTCCTGCACGGCCTCCTGCGCGTCCACCGCGCCATCTTCCAGCGGCGTATCGGCGGTTTCCGGCGTTTCTTCCGTCGGCATCGGTTTTTTCTTGCTCATAATCGTTCTCCTTTAATCCTTTATGGACAGGGCGTCGGTCAGCTCCTGGCTGAACATGCCCATCATATCCATCATGCGGGCGTAGGGCATCCGTGAAGGGCCTGCGATGGCGATGGTTCCGGTATGTCCCCGGCCCACCCGGTAGGGCGCGGTGATCACCGAGCAATCCCGGAAGGCGTCAATGCCGGTTTCTGGGCCGATGCGCACACAGATGCCGTTTTCCTGGGGGCGCAGCAGGTGCATCAGGCTGCCCGTATCCTCCAGGGCGTCCATGAACGCGCGGGCCGCCGTTACATCGGCGTACTCGGGGTAGTACAGGATGTTGTGGGCCCCGCCCACCGTTACCCGGTCGGTTTCGGTCTGCTTTTCCACCTGGGCCGCCAGGTCAGCGATGCCGCTGAGCACCCGGGCGTCGGCGTCGCTGCTCGCGGCGTAGCCGTACAGCATTTCGCGCATCTGCCGGAGCGTCAGCCCCTGCATCCGCTGGGTGAGCATCTGGCCGATGGTGTACAGCGCCGAAGCGTCCAGCCGGCTGGAAACCCGGATGCTTGTATCCCGGATTACGCCGCTGTCGGTGACGATCACCAGCAGCGCCCGGCCGCCGCCCAGGGGGATCAGGTGCAGCGAGCGCACCTTCAAATCGCTTTGCCGGGGCGTGAGCACCAGCGCGGTGTAATGGGTCAGATCGCTGATGGCGGCCGCGCCTTGGCTGTCTACGCTTTCCATATCCCGTATCCGGGAGCGGAACGCCCGGCGGGCGCTTTCGATCTCCTGCTCGGTCATGCCCCGGGGGCGCAGCCGTGTTACGTACAGCCGGTACGCCTTGGCACTGGGCACGCGGCCCGCGGATACGTGGGGCTGGATCAGGTATCCCATTTCGGTCAGATCAGCCATCTCGTTGCGGATGGTGGCGCTGGATACGCCCAAACCGCAGGTTTTGCTCAGCGTGCGGCTGCCCACGGGGGTATTGCTCAGGATGTAA
Organism: Clostridia bacterium; assembly: GCA_017469605.1. Lineage (GTDB taxonomy): Bacteria > Bacillota > Clostridia > Christensenellales > Aristaeellaceae > SFMI01. Next base: position 2,153 of record JAFUGB010000345.1, on the reverse strand, counting down.
TCCTCCACAATGGCCTGCAGAATTCGCAGCTTGCGATCATCCACATCCATTGCGTTCACCTCCGTTTCGTTTGTTAGCACTCAACACAATCGAGTGCTAACAACTGTGATAAGGATAGCACCTCCTGTCAGGTTTGTCAATAGAGCAAAGAAATATTTTTGAAAAAATTTCCCGGGAGCGGGAAAGCGCGGGCCTTTAACGCTCGCAGGATGCTCTGCCGCTCCGCGGGATCGCTTATTTTATTCCTATTTATATTTCCACCGTTACGGGCATATCCAGCGCCAGGCTGTCGGGGGTGGCCAGGCAGTCGTAGGCCAGCACGCGCACGCCGGCGTCCCGGGCGTGGGCCAGCGCGTCGGCAAAGGCCGGGTGCGTGCGGCGGTTGGGCCTGAACAGGCGGGGCCCCTTCATCTGGATCACCATGAGCAGCGCGGCCTCATAGCCGGCCTCCAGGGCGCGCTCCAGCTCCTGCAGGTGCCTGACGCCCCGCTGGGTGGGCGCGTCGGGGAAAAGGGCGACGCCCTCCTCCTCCAGGGTGCAGCCCTTCACCTCAATATAAATTTTCCGGCCGCCGCCTTCAGCGTAAAAATCCAGCCGGGAATGGCCAAAGGCGGCCTCGGGGCGAATCTCCGCGACGCCCGGGAACATCCGGGGCAGGGCCTCGGCGGCAGCGCGGTTGGGCGCCTGGCTGTCCATGTTCACCAGCATGCTCCCCTTTTCCGCGGCCACCAGGTCATAGCGCGTTTTGCGGGCGGGGTTTTCGGCCTCGGCCAGCCATACCCGTGCGCCGGGCGTCAGCAGCTCCCGGCAGCGGCCGGTGTTTTTTACGTGCACGGTCTGTTCCCCATCTTCGGTGGCCACCCGGGCGATGAACCGGTTGGGCCGAAGGAGGAAAGCGGCGGGGATCACGCGGCGATACAGCTTCATGGCAGCCTCCCAAAGGTTTTGTATGAATGATGATACATGGCGCCGCCGCCGTTGTCAACCATTGGCGTTCTATGGTATAATGGCCCCTGGAATCCATCCAAGGAGCATACCAATGGAAGCGTATAACAAGATCCTTTTGACCATCGAATACGACGGCTCGGGCTTTGCGGGCTGGCAGCGGCAGGCCAATTTTCGCACCGTTCAGGGCGAGGTGGAAAAGGCCGTGAGCCGCGCCGTGGGGCGGCAGACCACCATCTGGGGCGCCAGCCGCACCGACGCCGGGGTCAACGCCGCGGGGCAGCGGGCGCACTTCTATAATTACAGCACCATCCCGGCGGAAAAGTTTCCCTTTGTGCTCAACACCATGCTGCCGCCCGATGTGCGCGTGCGGGCCGCCCGGGAAATCCCCGAGGGCATCCACGCCCGGTTTTCATGCCGGGGCAAAATATATACCTACCGCATCTATAACAACCGCCATGCCAGCGCCATGCGCCGCCATTTTACCACCCATGTCCCGGTGCCCTGCGACGCCGATCAAATGCGGGAGGCCGCCCGGCTTTTCCTTGGCACCCATGATTTTGCCGCCTTCCAGGCGGCCGGGGGCACGGCCAAAACCACCGTCCGCAGCATCTACGGCGTGGATATTGACCGCCAGGGCGATAATATTACCGTGATCGTGCGGGGAAACGCCTTCCTGTACAACATGGTGCGCATCATGGCGGGCACGCTGATCGCCATCGGCCAGGACCGGCTGCGGCCCGCGTGCATCACCGAAGCGCTGGAAACCGGCAACCGGCTGGTGCTGGGCGTTACCGCCCCGCCCAACGGCCTGGAGCTGACCCGGATCTTCTATGACCTGCCGGGGGAGGAGCCGCCGGAGGATATGCGGCAATCCGAAATTGTGAATTCTGCTTTGTGAACCGGGCATTATCTTAGCGTTCCCGCGCATTGCATTTTTGGCCTTTCCTCATTATAATATACCCGCCGCCGGACCAAAGGCAGTTTACGGCCCGGCGCTGAGGAGGAAGTATGTCCAGAACAGACGCATTGGAACAGTATAACGCCGCGCTGAGCGCGGGCAAAAAATATTACAGGAGCTGCGTAGCCAGGGGACAGTATCCCTATCCCCAGGTGCTGGAGCAGCTGCTGGAAAACCGGGAAACCGCCGGCCAGGTAAACATCGGCATGGTGGATATCCCCATCGACCGCATTGTGGGCACCTGGGT
>JAFUGB010000033.1 GCA_017469605.1 Clostridia bacterium | reverse complement strand
GATTTCCATCACGTCGCTGCCGCTGTCGCCCTCGCGGTAGAGCACCTTATCGGCGCCAGGGGCGGCGGTATCCGGCTGGGCAGTCTCCACGCCCTGGGACACCGTCTGGGCAGCCACTTCGATTTTCTGGGCGATGGCGGCGCCGGGATTGACGGGCATTCCGTCCTTTTTGATCACGTCGTCGGAGAAGATCAGCCGATACAGCGCTTCGTCCACCACGCCGGTCTCAGCCAGGCCGTTCATCTTTTGAAGTTGCTTTACGCGCTCAGTCATGATATCATTAAAGCGGTTATGGCTGATATCGCCGGTATAGTAGCCCAGCTCCTTCATGCGCTCCTTGATGGCCATGATCTCGCTGCCGGCGGCGCCTTCTTTATATACGGTTTCGGCCAGCGCCGCGACGCAGGAAAGGGCGACGCACAGGGCAAGCAGCAGCGCGGCCAAACGACGGATGTGCTTCATGTTGACCTCCTTAACGGTTGGTGATCGGCCCGTATCAACGGGAGTTGCAGCGATTATTATACCATTCCCACCGGAACCCCGTCAACCTTTCCGCCCCGATCCGGCGCGGGTATTTTACAGATTTATGAAAAAAATCCTTCTATTTGTAACAATTATGTTCCTTCTTCCGCTGGCAATCGGGCGAAGCGAAGGCGCCTTGCCCCTGCTGCGCCTGGACGCCGCCCGGCTGGACTACGTATCGGCCAAGCCCGGAACGCTGACAGTGGAAGGCTTTTCCACCCCGGTGACGGTCAAATACAGGGGCACCTATTCCTTTACCTTTACGGGCAAGCGCAACTACAGCCTGCACCTGAAAACTCCCGCGGGCGAACAGCGCAAGGTATCGCTGCTGGGGCTCCGGGCCGATGATGATTATGTGCTGCTGGGCGGGCTCAGCGACCCCAGCCGTCTGCGATGCCCCGCGGGGCTCACGCTGTGGCGCAGCCTGGGCTACGCGGCGCCCCAGGCCGCGGCCTGTGAATTATATTTTGGGCCGTATTACAAGGGGCTTTATTTCCTCATGGAGCGTCCGGACCGCAAAAGCGCGGGCGTGCCCGTCTCCGGCGCGCTGTACCGGGTCCTGGCCGAAAAGGCTGACGGCGTTGACCTGTTTTCAGCTCCCGATCCCGGCGCGCCCGGTGAAAAAACCTGGTATAATGTGGAAAAGGTCTATCCGGAGGGATCCGCCGGCTGGCTGCCGCTGGAGGCGCTTTTGCAGGAGGGCGATGGGCGCATGGACCTGCGCGCCTTTGCCGATTATTACCTGTTTGTCAACCTGACCGGCGCTTCGGACAACATGGCCAAAAACCTGTTTTTGTGCTGGGACGGCAGCCGGTTTTATCCCATGCCCTGGGACCTGGACGCCGCCTTCGGCCGCCTGTACAACGCCGAGCCGTCCGACCTTGCCGCGTGGTATTCCGGCCCGGTGTTTGACGGCCTGCTGAAGATGCCGGCGTTCCAGTCCCTGCTGCGGGAACGCTGGGCCGCGCTGCGGGATGCCCTGTCCCCCGACGCCGTCATGGCGGTCTTTGAATCGCTGTACAGCCAGGTCCTGGCATCCGGCGCCTGGGCGAGGGAGGCCGCGCGCTTTCCCGAATATACCGACAGGGTGACCGGTGTGACCCACGCGCTGGATCCCCAGGGCGAGCTTGCCCTGATCCGGGATTTTATCGCGGGCCGCCACGCGCTGCTCGATGCCGAATACGGAGGTATATGATGTCGCATCCGCAAAAGCGTTTTATCCTGTGGGCCGCCGCGCTGCTGGCGGCATGCCTGCTG
>JAFUGB010000344.1 GCA_017469605.1 Clostridia bacterium | reverse complement strand
CCGGGAGCGGTTCTTTGCGTTCAAATTGCCTGGTCGGGGCAATTGTTTGATTGCGTCCAACAGGCTGTCGCCGCCGAGGTCCAGGAGATGAAATCTCCTGGTGCGGGGTCTTAGGGGCCGCACAGGCCCCTATCGTTTCCCGCCCCCGTCAAATCCCAATTTGCCGAAGTCCTGCCTTGACAAAATCTATCTGTCCAGTATATAATACTTTCCGGCAACGACGGGACTGACACCCCTGAGCTTCCTGCCCGCGCAGGCGTTTTCCGCGTTAAGGAGCAAAGCGGCACGGCGTACGTGCAAGCTGGGTGGCACCGCGAAAGCAATTTCGTCCCATGCAAAGGCATGGGGCTGTTTATTTATTTAGGAGGGATTGCATGCAGATTCAAGCGCCAAAGGGCACCCGTGATATGCTGCCCCAGGATGCCTACATGTGGCAATGGATTGAGCAAAAGGAGCGGGAAGCCGCCGCGAAAGCGGGCTACCGGGAGATCCGCACCCCGGTGTTTGAGCATACAGAGCTGTTCCTGCGCGGCGTGGGGGATACCACCGATATCGTGCAGAAGGAGATGTACACCTTCAAGGATAAAGGCGATCGCAGCATTACGCTGAAGCCCGAGGGCACGGCGGGCGCTGTGCGCTCCTTTATTGAAAACCACCTGTTTGCTGAAACGCTGCCCTGCAAGGTGTACTATCTCAACGCGCCTATTTTCCGCTATGAAAATCCCCAGAGCGGCCGCCTGCACGAGCATCACCAGTTTGGCATGGAGTGCTTTGGCGGCAAGGAGCCCACGGTGGAGGCCGAGCTGATTTCCACGCTGATGGGCATGCTGACCTCCCTGGGCCTTCAAAACCTGAGCGTGCATATCAACTCCATCGGCTGTCCCAATTGCCGCCCAAAGTATCACGCGGCGCTGAAGCGCTACCTGGGGGACAACATCCACTGCATGTGTGCCACCTGCCAGGACCGCTTTGAAAAGAACCCGCTGCGCATCCTGGACTGCAAAGAAGAAAAATGCAAAGCCATTGTGAAGGAAGCGCCGGTGATCCTGGATTGCCTGTGCGATGAGTGCCGCGCGCATTTTGACCAGCTGCAGGCGCTGCTTACCGCCCAAAAGATCCCCTTCCAGGTTGATTCCCGCATTGTCCGCGGCCTGGATTATTACACCAAAACGGTGTTTGAGATCATCATGCAGTCCGGCCGCGAGGGCTTGGCGCTGTGCGGCGGCGGCCGCTATGACGGATTGGTGGAGCAGCTGGGCGGCCCGGCTACCCATGCCGCGGGCTTCGGCATCGGCGCCGAGCGCATCCTGATCGAGCTCAAAAACCAGAACCTGCTGCCCCCCGCGCCCAGCGTGACAGACGTGTATGTGGCCAACCTGGGGGCCGATATGAAGATCCCGGCCTTTGCCTTTGCCCAGGCGCTGCGGGCGCTGAACGTGAAGGCTGACAGCGATTTGACCGGCCGTTCGCTCAAGGCGCAGTTTAAGTATGCCGATAAGATCGGGGCAAGGTTCATTGCCCTGGTGGGCGGCGAGGAATATGAGCGCGGCGTGGTCAAGCTGCGCAACCTGAGCACCCGCGAGGAAAAAGAGATCCCAATGGAAAACGCGGCGCAAGAAATTGCCGCCCTGCTGTGAAAGGATGAAAATGCGATGGAAAGAAGTCTGATTGCCAATGTGAAGATTGGCGAGGTCAACAAAATCCAGGGGTTTGTGGAGAACATCCGCAATAAGCGCACCATGGCCTTCCTGGTGCTGCGGGACTACAGCGGCCGCGTCCAGCTGACCGTGGAGAAGGAAAAATATCCCGAGGTGGCCGCCGTCATGGACCAGCTCACCGTGGAATCGGTGATCACCGCCGAAGGCCCTGTGGTGGAAAACAGCTATGTGAAAATGGGCGGCATTGAAATGCTGCCTGAAACCATGAAGATCGAGTCCATCGCTGAACCCCTGCCCATCAGCAAGGATGCCGCCATCGACAGCCGCCTGGACTATCGCTGGATCGATCTGCGCTCTGACCGCAATACCCTGATTTTCAAAGCGCAGACCGCGCTGGTGGCCGCCATGCGCAATTTCCTGCTGGAACGCGGGTTTTTGGAAATCCATACGCCCAAGCTCATCGCTGCCGCTTCCGAGTCCGGCGCCGATGTGTTTGAGCTCAAGTATTTCGACCGGAAGGCATACCTGAGCCAGAGCCCCCAATTCTATAAGCAGATGGCCATGGCCGCCGGCTTTGACCGCATCTTTGAGGTGGGTCCTGTGTTCCGCGCTGAAAAGAGCTTTACCAACAAGCACGCCACCGAGTTCACCGGCTTTGACCTGGAAATGAGCTATATTACTTCCTTCCGGGATGTGATGGCCATTGAGGCTGAGCTGCTGCAGGCCGCGCTCAAGGCCGTCAAGGAGCAGTACGGCGACCAGATCAAGGAATTGTTTGGCCTGGATACCGTTGTGCCCGCGCTTCCTTTCCCCGAGATGAAGCTGGCTGATGTGTATAAGGAGCTGGAGGAGCGCTACGGCTATACCGTGGATGACAGCGAAAAGAATGACCTGACCACCGATGCCGAGCGCCTGTGCGCCAAGCTGAGCATGGACAAGTTCGGCCATGAGTTCCTGTTCGTCACCGATTACGGTCCCGAAAAGCGCGCTTTCTATCACATGCGCGATGAAAACGGCATGCCGCTGGGCTATGACCTGATCTGGCGCGGCACGGAAATCACCACCGGCGCCCAGCGCGAGCACCGCTATGCGCAGCTCCGCGCTCAGGCCGATGAAAAGGGCCTGACCGAAGACGTGAAATTTTACATGGACTTCTTCCGCTACGGCTGCCCGCCCCACGGCGGCTTCGGCCTAGGCGTTGACCGCCTTACCATGCTGCTGCTGGGCATTCCCATCAAGGAAGTCATGTTCCTGTTCCGCGGCCCCAACCGCGTGACGCCGTAAGGCTTTTGTACCCCGCTCCGGCGGGGTTTTTGATTGACATTGTTTATGCCGTTCCGTTATAATAACCTCATCAACCGCCGGAGGAGTGACCGATGAAAAAACTGCTGGCTTTATGCCTGCTTCTGTGCCTGCTTCCGTCCCTGGCCCTGGGCGATCCCCTGACGCTTTCCTTTGTGGGCGACTGCAGCATTGGCGAGGCCATCCAAAATAAAGGGGATGAAAACGGCTACACCTGGATGCTGGATCATAACGGCTATGACTGGCCATTTTCGCTGGTGCGGGACTATTTGGAGGCTGATGATTTCACCTTTGCCAACCTGGAGGTTGTTTTCACCGAGCGCACCAGGCATTTGAACAAAACCTTTCCACTGGTGGGCGCGCCCAAGTACGCCCAGGTGCTTCTGTATTCCGGCGTGGACGCCGTGAACACGGTCAATAACCATTGCTTTGATTTCAATGTGGAGGGCTACCGGGATACCATGGACGCCCTGGACGCCATTGATTTTCCGCATTTCGGCAGCGTATACGTCAATAATAAGAGCCAGGGACAGGATATCCTGCTGACGGCCCGGGCAGGGAATACCCTGATTGGCGCGCTGGGCTTTACCTACCCCCAGGACAGCGATTTAAAGCTTATCGGCAGCCGCATCCAACAGCTGCGGGAAGCAGGCTGCGACCTGGTGGTGGTGGCGCTGCATTGGGGCAAGGAAACCCACGCCATGCCGGAGTCCTGGCAGTATACCTATGCCCGCAGTGTGATTGACCTGGGGGCCGATATCATCTGGGGCCACCATCCCCACGTGCTGCAGCCCGTGCAGTTCTATCACGGCGGCGTCATCATGTATTCCACCGGCAATTTCACCTTTGGCACCATGTCCTCCAAGGTGGACAGGGACACCGGTATTTTCCAACTGACCTATGAAGAAAGCGAAAACGGGCCTGTGCTCAGCCGGTTCAGCGTCATTCCGTGTACCACCACTGGCAAGAGCGATTACCGCCCCTACGAACTGACCGAACCCGAGGAGCGCCAGCGGGTGTTCAAAAAGCTGGTTTATCCCAAAGAGGTCAAAAACATGCAGAACCTGCCTCAAAGCTTCCTGCAAACCGGCGTCTGCGATATTGTGGACGGCGCGCCGGCACAATAAATCTCCTAACCCCCTTTCCGGGCTTCAAAGCGGCCCGGATTTTTCTTTTCGCGCGAACCGGCGGTGCAGAGTGACCGATGAAGCATTGCCCCAAGCGCAGGGCTCCCTGCCGGGGCGGGCGGCCTTTGTCCGCGTTCCCGCGGGGCGTCATATTCCCGTCCGCCCGCGCATATCCTCCCGGGAGGTGAGATGCGTGCGGCGGGTTTTGATTTTGTGCTTATTGCTGGCGGCTGCGGCGCTGGCACGGCCCGCGCCGGAGACGGTGCCGGCGTCGGCAAAGGCGGGTACGCCCGATGAAAAATGGATTTTGATTGAAAGCGATCTGAAACGCCTGACGGTGTATCAGGGCACCGAGGTGATCAGCCGGTATCCAGTGGCCACCGGCGCCTGGGACACGCCCACGCCGCTGGGGACCTTTTATGTCGATCGCCGGTTTAAAACGGAGATGTCGGGCTTTGGCACCCGCTTCCTGCATTTGACCGTGCCCTGGGGGCAATACGGCATTCACGGCACAAACCGTCCCGAATCCATCGGGAACAACGCCTCCCATGGCTGCATCCGCCTGCGGGTCAAGGACGCCGAAGCGCTTTACGGCCAGGTGCCCAACTGGACAAAGGTGGTCATTGAGGGCGGTTCCTATGGGCCGCTGGGAGACAGCCTGCGCGTGCTGCGCCCCGGCGACCGGAGCAGCGCCGTGCAGCTTGTGCAGTTCAGGCTCAGCCAGAATGGTTTTTACGCAGGCGCGGACGGCGTATATGGCGCAGGCACCTCCAAAGCCGTGCTGGCTGCCCGGAAAGCCTTTGGACTGTCCAATGAGGATATTGTGGATTATGCCCTTTATGCCAGGCTGGGCATCATGCTGTTTGAGTAATTTCCGGGCGCAGGGACGCATAGAATGGTACCATGGATTTGATCAAATGTTTTCCGTCGCCCCTGCGGGAGGAATTGCGATGCCTGGACGCGGATACGATCTGCGATATCCGGCTGTTTGCGGGCCGGCCCTGCGCCGTGCGCGGCACAACAGGGGAATACCTGACTGAATACATCCCGGACGCGGGCGAGCTGGATGATCTGGCTCAGGCGCTCAGCAGCCGTATGCTGCGCTTGTCGCCGGGAACCGGGGAAGGCTATATTACGCTGCGGGACGGCCACCGCATGGGCCTGTGCGGCCATGTGACGCCCGAGCCCCAGGGACTGGTGCTCCACGGGCTGGGCAGCCTGTGCATCCGGGTGGCCCATGAGGTACCGGGCTGCGGCAGGCGGCTGGCGGCCTGCGTGCGCCGGGGCGGCGGCGTGCTGGTGGCGGGTATGCCGGGAAGCGGCAAAACCACCATGCTGCGGGATGCCGTGCGTATTCTTTCGGATGAAGGCGCCGTGGTGGGCCTGGCGGACGAGCGCAGCGAGGTGGCCGCTTGCCTGGACGGCGTGCCCCAGCTGGATGTGGGCATGCGCACCCATGTGGCCGACGGCTGCAAAAAGGCCGATGCCCTGCGCTGGCTGCTCCGGGCCATGAGCCCGCAACTGCTGGCCACCGACGAGCTGT
>JAFUGB010000343.1 GCA_017469605.1 Clostridia bacterium | reverse complement strand
GCAAAGCGCACAGCGAAAACCCGCTGGACAGACCGAAAAATAAGTAAACTTATTTTTCGGCTGGCCAACGGGTTTTCTTCTGCCCGGAATCTCTCTTTGCTACATTCAAGTTACAGGCGCAAATTGTTTGTTGTTTCTTTTAAGCCGGTTCGCCCGGCGGGATGCAAGGGATGAAATCCCTTGCCGCAGCATCTTAAGGGCCGCGCAGGCCCTAATCGTTCCCCCACCAATTTCTGTCTATACAGTTTTTATTGGGGATCAATATAAGGTACAGCCTTTTCGCTTTCCCCTTCGTTTTTCTTCAGCCAAACCATCAGCACCGCCACATCGGCCGGGGACACGCCGGGAATGCGGCTGGCCTGTCCCATGGAGCGGGGCCGCTGGGCGCTGAGCTTCTGCCGCGCCTCCATGCGCAGGCCGGTGATCTCCATGTAGGGCGCATCGGCAGGCAGCAGCCTTTCCTCCATGGCCCGGGCCTGGCGGATGGCGGCTTCCTCCTTTTGCAGATATCCCGCGTACTTAACCTGGATCTCGGCCTGCCGCCGCGCGCCGGGGGTATACCGCTCCGGATCGGGCAGGAGCGGATCAATGGTGTTTTCGGGATGCCGCAGCAGGACGTCCCGGCGCTGCTCCCGCAGGTATTCCATGATCTCCCGGGTTTCCCGTTCCTTGATTTCCAGGCGGCGCATGCGCTCATCCCCCGCCAGCCCGATGGCATGGGCCCGGGCGGTGAGCCGCAGATCGGCGTTATCCTGCCGCAGGAACAGCCGGTGCTCGGCGCGGCTGGTCATCATGCGGTAGGGCTCGTCGGTCCCCTTGGTGGTCAAATCATCCACCAGCACGCCGATATACGCCTGATCCCGGGTGAGGATGAAGGGCGGCCTTTCCCGGACATACAGCGCGGCGTTGATGCCGGCTAAAATGCCCTGGGCGGCGGCCTCCTCGTATCCCGAGGTGCCGTTCACCTGGCCCGCCAGGTACAGCCCCGCCACCTGCAACGCGCCCAGGCCCTGGTCCAGGGCCAGGCTGTCAATGCAATCGTATTCAATGGCATAGGCCAGCCGGGTCAGGACGCAATGCTCCAGCCCGGGCACCGTGCGGTACATGGCCCACTGCACATCCTCGGGCAGGCTGCTTGACATGCCCTGCACATACCATTCCTCGTCGTTCAGCCCCTCGGGCTCCAGGAACAGCTGGTGCCGCTCCTTGTCGGCAAAGCGCACGATCTTGCTTTCAATGCTGGGGCAGTAGCGCGGACCGGCGCTGGTGATGGCGCCGTTGAACATGGGCGCCCGGTCCAGGTTGTCCAGGATGATCTGGTGCGTCCGGGGATTGGTATAGGTCAGGTAGCAGTCCATGCGGTTTTCGATCCTGTGATCGGTAAGGAAGGAAAAGGGCACGGGCGGCTCGTCGCCGTGCTGAGGCTCCAGCCTGTCAAAATCGATGGTGCGGGCGTCGATGCGGGCCGGGGTGCCGGTTTTGAACCGGCGGATGGAAAAGCCCAGGTCCATGAGGCTGTCCGTGAGCCCATTGGCGGGCAGCAGCCCCTGGGGGCCGCCCGCCCATTGGGCCTCACCGATGTAGATGCGCCCATGGAGGTACACGCCGGTACACACCACCGCCGCCCGGCAGGAAATACGATCGCCGGTGGCGGTGACCACGCCGGTAACGGCGCCGTTTGCCGTTTCAATGCGCACCACCTCGCCCTGGCGCACGGCGAGATGCTCCTGGCTGAACAGCGCGCGCTTCATGCGCTTCTGGTACATGCGCTTGTCGGCCTGGGCGCGAAGGGAATGCACCGCCGGGCCCTTGCTCATGTTCAGCATGCGGCTCTGCAGCGTGGTATCGTCAATGGCGCGGCCCATTTCCCCGCCCAGGGCGTCCACCTCCCGCACCAGATGGCCCTTGCCGGTGCCGCCGATGGCGGGATTGCAGGCCATCAGCGCGACGGCGTCCAGGTTCAGGGTAAACAGCAGCGTTTCATGCCCCATGCGCGCGGCGGCCAGGGCGGCCTCGCATCCGGCATGGCCGGCGCCGATCACAACAATATCAAATTTCATATGCCTCACTCCCGCCAGGTATTCCGGAATATGGCCCCGTCCGCCCCCTGCCAGGCCGTATTGGTGGCATAGGGCAAAATCACCAGCACCCGAAAGCCGGCGCCCAGCGGCGCGCTGCGCAGGGTATCGCCCCAGATTTCAACCATCGTATGGGCGGGAACGCGAAAACGCACCGGCGCGCGCTCCCAACGGTGGGATACCATCAGGTCAACATCGTTTTGCCCGCAGATAAAGGCGCTGCCGCCATGGCGCACCAGCGTATCCGCGCTGTCATTCTCCCCCGCGCAATAGCCCAGCTGGTAGGGCATATCGGCAAACAGCCGCGCGCCCCAGGGCGCAAAATCCAGCACCGCGTGCAGGCCGTCCTCCCGGGGCGAATAGACCATGCCCCGCTCCGGCAGGGGAAAGTCCGCCACCACCGCCATCAGGCTGTCCGCGGGCACATCCGGGATCACCCGGCCATAGGGCAAAAACGCGCGGTCATATACTGTATTCATTTTTCCGGCTTCACTCCCGACAGCTTCAAGTACTGCCCCGTATAGCTCTTTTTCACGGCGGCCACCTGCTCGGGCGTGCCGGCGGCCACCACCTGGCCGCCCTTATCGCCGCCCTCGGGGCCCAGGTCAATCAGGTAATCGGCGGTTTTGAGCACATCCAAATTATGCTCGATCACCAGCACACTGTTGCCGGCGTCCACCAGCTGCTGGAGCACCCGCACCAGGCGGCTGACGTCGTCCACGTGGAGACCGGTGGTGGGCTCATCCAGCAGGATCATGGTTTTGCCGGTGGCGCGGCGGCTGAGCTCGGTGGCCAGCTTCACGCGCTGGGCTTCGCCGCCCGACAGCGTGGTGCTGCTCTGGCCCAGGCGCATGTACCCCAGCCCCACCTGGTACAGCGTTTGCAGCTTGTTCATGATCAGCTGGTGGTTTTCAAACACGCGCATGGCCTCCTCCACCGTCATGTCCAGCACGTCAGCGATGGAGTATCCCCGGAATTTCACCTGCAGGGTCTCGTGGTTATAGCGCTTGCCGCCGCAGACCTCGCAGGGCACGTACAGATCGGGCATGAAGTGCATCTCAATCTTCAGCAGGCCGTCGCCGCTGCAGCTTTCGCACCGGCCGCCCTTTACGTTGAAGCTGAAGCGGTTTTCCTTATAGCCGCGCACCTTGGCCTCCGGGCTCTGGGCAAACACCTTGCGGATCAGGTCAAACAGGCCGGTATAGGTGGCCGGATTGCTGCGGGGCGTGCGGCCGATGGGGCTCTGGTCGATGCAGATGATCTTATCCAATTGGCCGATGCCCTCGATGCCGTCGCATTCCCCGGGCTTTGTGCGTGCGCGGTTCAGGTCCCGGGCCAGGGTTTTATGCACGATGCTGTTGACCAGGCTGCTTTTGCCGCTGCCCGATACGCCGCTGACGCAGCACAGCACGCCCAGCGGGAAGGGCACATCGATATTTTTCAGGTTATGCTCCCGGGCGCCCTTAACGGTCAGCCAGCCCCGGGGCGCGCGGCGCTCCCGCGGAATGGCGATGCTTTTGCGCCCCGAAAGGTAATCGCCGGTGATGGAACGGGGGGCTTTCATCACGTCCTCCACCGTGCCGCAGGCCACGATCTCGCCGCCATGCTCTCCCGCGCCCGGGCCGATATCCACCACGTAATCGGCACTGCGCAGCGTTTCCTCGTCGTGCTCCACCACGATCAGCGTATTGCCCAGGTCGCGCAGGTTTTTAAGCGTTTGCAGCAGCCTTGCGTTGTCCCGCTGGTGCAGCCCGATGCTGGGCTCGTCCAGGATATACAGCACCCCCACCAGCCCGCTGCCGATTTGTGTAGCCAGGCGGATGCGCTGGGCCTCGCCGCCGCTCAGGGTGGCCGCGGCCCTGGACAGCGTCAGGTAATCCAGGCCCACATCGCACAAAAAGCCCAGCCGGGCGCCCACCTCCTTGAGGATGGGCTGGGCAATGATGCGCTGGGTGGGGCCCAATTCCAGCCCGGCAAAGAAATCCCTTGCCTTGCGGATGTTCAGATCGCTCACCTGGGCGATGTTGCGGCCGCCCACGGTGACGGCCAGCGCCTCCTTTTTCAGCCGCTTTCCCTGGCAGTGGGGACAGGGCTCATGGCTCATATATTCCTCATAGGCCGCCTTCATCCCCTCGCTGCCGGTCTCCCGGTAGCGGCGCTCCAGGGCGTTGATGATGCCCTCAAAGGCCGTTTTATAGGTGCCATGGCCGTTAACGCTCTCATAGGCCACGTCGATTTTTGTGCCGCCGGTGCCGTACAGGATCACATCCATGGCTTCCTTGGGCAATTCACGCACAGGCACGTCCATGGAAAAGCCGTAATGGTTGGCCAGCCCTTCAAACACCGAATGGGCAAAGCTGCCGCCTTCGCCGCTGTTCCAGCCCATGCAGTTCACCGCGCCCTGGTTCAGCGTTTTGTCCCGGTCGGGAATGCACAAATCCGGGCTGATTTTCATGATTTCCCCCAGCCCGGCGCACTCGGGGCACGCGCCGTAGGGGTTATTGAAGGAGAACATGCGGGGCGCCAGCTCCTCGATGTTCACGCCGCAGTCCGGGCAGGCGTAATTCTGGCTGAACTGGGTTTCGGCCTTTGTATCCACATCCTGCACCGTCACCAGGCCGGCGCTCTGCTTCATGGCGGTTTCCAGGCTGTCGGTAAGGCGCTGGCGGATATCGGCGCGCACCACCAGGCGGTCTACCACGATCTCAATGGTATGCTTTTTCTGCTTATCAAGCCGGGGCGTTTCATCCAGCGGGTACATTTCGCCGTCGATGCGCACGCGCATAAAGCCGTCCTTGAGCGCCTGCTCCATTAGCTTTACATGCTCGCCCTTGCGGGCGCGGACGATGGGGGCCAGCAGCTGAATGCGGCTGCCCTCGGGCATGGCCAGCACGGCCTCCACGATCTCATCCAGGCTCTGCTGCCGGATCTCCCGGCCGCAGTTGGGGCAATGGGGAATGCCGATGCGGGCGTACATCAGGCGCAGGTAATCGTGGATCTCGGTCACCGTGCCCACGGTGGAGCGCGGATTGCGGGCGGTGGTTTTCTGGTCAATGGAAATGGCCGGGCTCAGGCCCTCGATCAGGTCGGCGTCGGGCTTGTCCATTTGGCCCAGGAACTGCCGGGCGTAGGAGGACATGCTTTCCACATAGCGGCGCTGGCCCTCGGCATAGATGGTATCAAAGGCCAGGCTGCTCTTGCCCGAACCCGAAAGGCCGGTAAACACGATCAGCCGGTCCCGCGGCAGCGTTACATCCACATTTTTCAGATTATGTTCCCGGGCGCCTTTTATAATGATAGAATCGTGCATGCTTCTCCTCCGTTGAGCGATT
>JAFUGB010000342.1 GCA_017469605.1 Clostridia bacterium | reverse complement strand
TATGGGCCGTGGAAGCGCTGCTGAGCAACAACGCCCGCATCAACACCTTCATCCGCAAGGACTGGCTGGATAAGCTGGGCCTGGCGCTGCCCACCACCACCGAAGAGTTTGAAGCCTGCCTTATCGCCTTCCGCGATAACGCCGAGCTGCTGCTGGGCGACGACGCCGCCCGCATGATCCCCTATACCACCAGCTATGATATCGGCTGGCGCAACAACAACATGATCGTGTCCTTCGTGCCCGATGATCTGAGCGACGAAGAATACTACATCCATGGCTATGACGACCGCCAGATGACCCTGCCCGGCGCCAAGGAGGGCGTGCGCCTGCTGAACAAGTGGTACAACGAGGGCCTGGTATGGAAGGATTTCGCCCTGTACGGCAGCGGCGATACCACCGAGGATGACAACCTGAAGGCCGGCTTTGTGGGCGCTTTCATGCACAACTATGATTATCCCTTCCGCAATGGCGAGGATTCCATCGATGCCAACCTGAAGCGCAATGTGAGCCCCGAAGCCGAATTCGTGGCCGTGGACTGCTTCCAGAACGACGCCGGCGTGTACCGTAAGTTCCTGAGCGACAGCGTGGACCGCAAGGTGTTCTTCCCCGCCACCAACGATGAGATTCTGGCCTCCCTGCTGTACCTGGACTTCATCTCTGATCCCGAAGTGATCCTGTACCTGCAGACCGGCGAAGAGGGCATCAACCATGAACGCCTGGAGAACGGCGCTTACAAGCTGCTGGCCGCCACCGGCGATTATATCATGAACAGCCCCAAGAACATTGACCATACCATCACCGTCAACGGCGAGCAGATGGGCGAATACACCGATATCAGCTTCGCGCTGACCTATGCCAGCGTGGAGCCCGAGCTGGTTGCCAATGCCAAGGCCATCGCCTTGAACGGCGGCCGCGTGCCCGCTCACTACAGCCTGCCGGCCATCGAAGCCGAGGTTGGCGTAGGCACCACCCTGACCACCGAGCGCGACACCTTCCTCAACCAGGCTGTCACCGCTTCTGTGGAGGACTTTGACAAGGTGTACGACGAGGGCCTGGCCAATTATATGAACATTGGCGGCCAGGATATCATGAACGAACGCATTGAAAAGCTGGAAGCCGCCACCGGTTATGTGCACCAGGCGGAGTGATTTTAGCGGATCAATGAAAGAAAGGGACTGAATAGCCCCATTCCCCGGCAAGGGGGAAGCGCTGTTCCCAGCGCTTCCCCTTCTTTTTTGCAAAGAACTTTTTCGTGGAGGAGCTTTTCCATGCGCACGCTTTGGAATGACGGTTGGCGGTTTGTGCTGCTGCCCCTGGGCAGCGATTACGGCCAGATGCGGGAGGCCGAAACCCGGCCTGTGATCCTGCCCCATGACTGGCTGATTGAAAACGCCGATGATCTGTATCAGAACGGCGACGGCTGGTATTTAAAGCAGCTCGCCTGGCAGCCGGAATACGCGGGAAAGCGTGTTTTCCTGGATTTCGACGGCGTGTATATGGATGCCGATGTGCTGCTGAACGGCCAGGTGATTTTCACCCATCGGTATGGCTATACCGCCTTCCGGGTGGAACTCACCGGCAGGCTCCGGGAAGGCGAAAACGAGATCGCCGTCCATATTCGCCATCAGAGTCCCAACAGCCGCTGGTATTCGGGCGCGGGCATCTATCGGGATGTGCGGCTGGAGGTGCTGCCCTCCCATCATATGGTGCCCGATGGGTTCCGGGTCCATACCGCCCGGACGGAGAGCGGCTGGCGGCTGGAATTTGCCGTGGAACTGACGGGGGAGGGGGAATTGCCCGCCTACCGGCTGACCGATAACCTGGGCATGCCGCTGGCCCAAGGGCAGATGACCGCGGAGCGGCAAACGCTGCTGCTGGATCAGGCGGCGCCCTGGTCGCCTGACTTTCCCCGGCTGTACCGGCTGCGGCTGTCGCTTCAGGAGCAGACCGAAACGCTGAATATCGGCTTTCGGGAACTCCAGTTTACCCCAGACCAGGGCTTTTTCCTGAACGGAGAATCGCTGAAACTCCACGGTGTATGCCTGCATCATGATCTGGGGGCGTTGGGCGCGGCCTTTTACCCGGCGGCGGCCGAGCGCCAGCTGCGGCTCATGAAGGAAATGGGCGTCAACGCCATCCGCACCGCCCATAATCCGCCGGCCCGGCAGTTCCTGGATCTGTGCGACCAGCTGGGCATGCTGGTGATGGACGAGCTTTACGATATGTGGGAGCTGTCCAAAACGCCCTATGACAACGCGCGGTTTTTCCGGGAAAATTACCGGCAGGACGTGGCGGACTGGGTCCGCCGGGACCGCTGCCATCCTTCCGTGATCCTGTGGTCCATTGGCAATGAGATTTACGATATGCAGGCATCCCAGCGCGGCCAGTACTGGACCAGGACGCTGGCCGATGAAGTGCGCAGGCACGACGGGCAGCACGCGCCGGTGACCTTTGGCAGCAATTACATGCCCTGGGAAGGCGCCCAGAAATGCGCCGATATCATCAAGCTCCCCGGCTATAATTATGCCGAAAAATATTATGCCGCGCATCATGCCGCCCATCCCGACTGGATGATCTACGGCAGTGAAACCTCCTCGCTGGTCAGCAGCCGCGGCGTCTATCATTTTCCCTTTGGCCAGGAGATCATGAGCGATGAGGACCTGCAGTGTTCCGCGCTGCTGAACAGCAACACCAGCTGGGGCACCCGGGACATCCGGCATATGCTGGCTGAGGACCTGCGGACGCCCTGGTCCCTGGGGCAGTTTGTCTGGGCGGGCATCGATTATATCGGTGAGCCCACGCCCTACCATACCCGAAGCAGCTACTTTGGCCAGATGGATACCGCCTGCTTCCCCAAGGACAGCTACTACTTTTATCAGGCCATGTGGACCGATACGCCCATGGTGCATATCGGCGTCAGCTGGGATTGGAACGTGGGCCAGATGATCGACGTGCCGGTGATGACCAACTGCGCCTCGGTGGAATTGCTGCTCATCGGCGTGCCCCTGGGCAACCGGACGGTGGACCGCCTGGACGATAAAAAATGCCTGCCGGTGTGGCGCGTGCCCTTCGCCAAGGGCGTGTTGGAGGCCCGGGCGTATGACGCGGAAGGCAATCTGCTGTGCCAGGATCGCCGGGTAGCGCCGGGGGAAAGCCGCAGGCTGGTCCTGCGGGCCGATCGCGCCAGCCTGCGGGGCGGCAGCGGGGAGATTGCCTTTGTTGAGGTTGCCGCCGTCGATGAAAAAGGGGCCCCGGTGGAGAACGCCTGCGACAGGGGGGATGTAAAGGTTTCGGGAGCGGGAGTGCTGCTGGGATTGGATAATGGCGACAGCACCGACCGGGACGGCTATAAGGTCACCAGCCGCCGCCTGTTTTCAGGCAGGCTGCTGATCATGGTGGGCGGCCAGGAGGGCCCGGGCAGCATCACCGTGGAGGTTGACGCGCCCGGCGTTCGGGGAGACAGCCTGACCATTCCGGTTTCCAAGGGCGGCGGCATGCGGTTCCCCGACCTGTGCAGGGACAA
Source organism: Clostridia bacterium (assembly GCA_017469605.1). Lineage (GTDB taxonomy): Bacteria > Bacillota > Clostridia > Christensenellales > Aristaeellaceae > SFMI01. The sequence continues at coordinate 2,031 of JAFUGB010000342.1, read as the reverse complement.
CCGGCGGCAGGAGGATATCATGATCCGCCGTATCGATCTGTGTCCCCTGGGAAATCCCAGCCTGACGCCTTCAAATAACAGCGTGTCCTTCCTGCTGTGCGTGCTGCCGGCCCTGGCGCCGGAGCAGGAGCTGACCTGCCGTGTGACCAATGCCCAGGGGGTTGATCTGCCCTGCGCCGCGGTTTCCCGGGAGGGCAATGTGGTAACCGTTACCGCCCGGGGCGACGGCCGTATGTATCTGCGGGTGGCCGCCAACAACGGGTATCCCCATGCCCGGGTGCTTTCCGTTCGGGAAATCACGGCCACGGGCTTTGGAAAAATCGGCCTGGATCCTTACGGCTTTGTTTCGGGCGCGCTCAGCGATATCCGCCTGGGCGATATCGGCGCGGGCAATGAGCAGGGCGTGGCCTTTGCCCGGGACGGCAAAAGCGCCGTGGGATTCAGCAGCGTGGATTTTGGCCCCGTGGGCTCGGATACCCTGATTTTGCCCATCTTCGCGCTGGACGGAGCGCTTTATAATATCGTGCTGTGGGACGGCGTACCCGGCCGGGGCGGCGTCAAAATCTGTGATCTGCCCTATCAAAAGCCCAGCATCTGGAATACCTACCAGCCTGAAACCTACCGCCTGCCCCAGCCGCTCACCGGCGTGCATACGCTGTGCTTCTCGCTGGAACAGAAGGTGCATATGAAGGGATTCTTCTTTGTTCGCCAGCGCCGGGCCCGGCGGTATAACCGGGCGGCCCAGGCCGATCAGGTGTACGGCGATACCTTTACGCTGGAAGGCGATGCCGTGCGCGGCATCGGCAACAATGTAACGCTGACCTTTGAGCATATGGAATTTGACGCCGCGGGAAGCGCCTGCCTGCGCATTACGGGCGCTACGCCGCTGCCTGAAAATGCTATTCATGTGCGCTTTGACGGCCGGGATGGACAGCAGGCCGTTACGCTGTGCATGTTCCGCCAGAGCGAGGGGCCATCCGAGCAGCGTTTTGACGTGGCGGTGCCCGCGGGAGAATGCAGCCTGTCTTTTGTGTTCCTGCCGGGCAGCCGGTTCGATTTCTTCGGCTTCCAATTTGAATAAGGAGGGGAACCCATGAAAAAGCAAATCGTTGTCCGTCCCGGCGACAGGGCCCATTTTACGAACCATACCAACGTGTGCGTGGGTACGGGCCGGGTGGATTTGGCCCTGCACCGGGAATACCAGGATCAGCTTCGTGCCGTGCAGGCGCAATGCCATTTCAGCATGATCCGTGGCCACGGCATTTTCAGCGACCAGATGGGCATCTACCAGGAGCAGGCCGACAGCGAAGGCAATAAGCGGGTCTGGTACTGCTTTACCTACCTGGACCGGGTGATCGACGCCTGGCGGGAGCACGGGCTCAAGCCCTTTATAGAAACCGGCTTCATGCCCGCCGCTCTGACCGACAGCCCCAACACCATTTTTTACTGGAATGGCCATACCGCCCCGCCCCGGGAGATGAAGGCCTGGACAGACCTGGTGCAGGCCACGCTCAGGCACCTGGTGAAGCGCTACGGCATGGCGGAGGTCGCTTCCTGGCCCTGCGAAATATGGAACGAACCCAACCTTCCGGGTTTCTGGGAGAATGCTGATAAGCGGAAATATCTGGAGCTGTACCGGGCCACGGCGCTGGCCGTGAAGGAAGCCGTGCCCGGCATGCGGGTGGGCGGCCCGGCGATCTGCGGCGGCACGGGCAGCCAGCAGTGGATCAGCGATTTCCTGGCCTTCTGCCGGGAGGAAAATGTGCCGGTGGATTTTGTCACCCGCCACGCCTATATGGGACAGGCCCCCGAACACCGGGGACGGTATCTGTATCATCCCATGTGCGCGCCCGAAGAAATGCTCAATGAGATGAAGAAAAGCAGGGATATCATCGATTCCTTCCCGGAATACAGGGGAATCCCCCTGTATATTACCGAGTTCAATACCAGCTATAATCCCTTCTGTCCCATCCATGATACCAATTATAACGCCGCCCTGTGCGCCGGGTTGCTGGCAAGGCTGGGCGATGT
>JAFUGB010000341.1 GCA_017469605.1 Clostridia bacterium | reverse complement strand
TTACCGACACCGGCCTGGCCAATCAGCTGATCAATGCCATCGTGGGCATCTCCGGGTCCTCTGTTCTGCTGGGCCTGTTCCTCACCATGATCTGCTGTATCGTGCTGGGCATGGGCATTCCCACCACGGCCACCTACTGCATCATGGCGTCCACCTGCGCGCCTATCCTGATCAAGATGGGCGTGCCCGCCATAGCAGCGCACTTTTTCGTGTTCTATTACGGCATTGTGGCCGATATCACGCCGCCTGTGGCGCTGGCGGCCTATGCCGGCGCGGCTATTGCCAAGGGAAAGCCCATGAAAACCGGCGTCACCGCCACCCGGCTGGCCATCGGCGCGTTTATTATCCCCTTTGTGTTTGCCGCCAGCCCGGCGCTGCTGTTCATTGATACCACCTGGGTGGAGGTCATCCTGATCACCATCACCGCCACGCTGGGCATGGTGGGCCTGGCGGCCGGCCTCAGCGGCTATTTGGTATCCGATATGAACCCGCTGGAGCGCGTGCTGGCCATCGGCGGCGGTCTGATGCTGATCATGCCGGGGCTGGCCACGGACTTTGCCGGCATTGGGCTGATCGCCCTGGTGCTGATCATCCAGGGGCTGCGCAAGCGCTCGGTACAGACGGCGGCGGTTTGATAAAAACCGACGGCGGAAAAAAAGATCCCAGGGTTGGGGTCTTTTTTTCCTCTCTTTTTGGGCCATTATATATTTTAATAAGAAGAAAAGTTGACAAATAATCCAGGCAAGAGTAAACTAAACAGGTTCTGAAAAGGAGGGAAGGCCGTGTTTTGTATCCTCTTTGGACTGTGGATCATTTTCAATGGAAAGTGGACGGCGGAAATCGCCCTGCTGGGCCTGGCCGTCTGCGCGCTGATTTATGGCTTTACCTGTAAATACATTGGGCTTACACCCAAACGGGAATGGCGCTGCCTGCGCAAAGCGGGCAAGGCCGTTGCCTATCTGGGCTTTTTGCTGGCTGAGATCGTAAAGGCCAATCTGCAGGTGCTGCGGCTGATATGGTCGCCGCGGCTGACGCCCGAGCCGGAGCTGCGTTCCTTCCGAACAAGGCTGCAAACAGAGTTTGGCAAAGCGATCCTGGCCAATTCCATCACGCTGACGCCGGGCACCATCACCGTGCACGTACGGGAGGATCTGTTCCTGGTGCACTGCCTGGACAGCGAAATGGCCCAGGGCCTGGAAAACAGCCAATTCGAGCAAAAAATCCTGAAAATGGAGGGCAAAAGGAATGACGGTTGATATTGCCTATGAATGGCTGTTCCGCATCGCGCTGGTCGTCCTGGGCGTCAGCCTGTTTTCCAGCCTGCTTCGATCCATCCGCGGCCCGCGCATTGCCGACCGCATCGTGGCCGTCAATATGGCGGGCACCCAGACCACCATCATCATCGCCATCCTCACCGTTATGCTGAAGGAAGGCTACCTGGCCGATGTGGCGTTGATCTATACCATGCTGTCCTTCCTGGCTGTGGTGCTGCTCGCCAAGGTATACCTGGGCGTATACCGTGAACGTCAGATCAAAGAAAAAAAGGAGGAGCAGGCCAATGCTTGAATGGATCCGGTTTATCCTGTCCGCCGTGCTGGTGCTGGCGGGGCTCCTGTTTGTGATTTCCTCCGTGGTGGGCGTTTGGCGCTTTCAATACGTGCTTAACCGGATGCACGCCGCCGCGCTGGGGGATACCCTGGGTATGCTGCTGATTGTGCTGGGCGTGGCGGTGCGCAGCGGATTTCAAATGACCACCCTGAAGCTGCTGCTGCTGGCGGTGATCTGGTGGCTGTCCAGCCCGGTGGCTTCCCATCTGATCGGCAGGCTGGAAATCACCACCGATCCGGCGCTTGAAAAAAATATGACCATAAACACCGAAAGCGATCCCCATGAGGAGGTGAGCGCCTGATGGATGTGCTCAATATCATGCTGCTGGTGTTCATCCTGGTATGCGCTGTGGCGGTCAGCATCACAAAGGACCTGCTCACCAGCCTGATTATTTTCATGAGCCAGACGCTGGCCATGGCTGTGATCTGGATCCTGCTGGAATCGCCCGATCTGGCCATTACCGAGGCCGCTGTGGGCGCGGGCGTTACCAGCCTGCTCATGTTTGTGACGCTCAAAAAGATCCATGCCATAAAGGGGGACGCCGACGATGGCAAAACAAAGGAATGATTATGAAAATTCCTGGTTTCCCCGGCTGAAGCGTTGGCTGCGGAGCGGCAGCAGCCTGCTCAGCGATCACATGACGCGCCAACTGGAGGAGCCCTCCGATGCCCATCGCGTGATCACGGAAGAGGAGATCATCCGCCGGGAAGAGGAAGCGCATCAGCGCCTACTGGAAACCGAGGCCCGGGAAGTGCTGGTCTATGCCCGGGCACATGAATGGAGCCGCAATCGGGGATCAAAGCTGCTGCGCGCGCTTTACGCGCTGATGTCGGTGGCCCTGTGCATATCTGTCATCGCTGTGCTGCTGGTGACCGTGTCCAATCTGCCCTCCTTTGGCGGCAAGGATAATCCCATCAACAATGAAGTGTCCCGGCGCTATATCGAGCAGGGGCTGCAGGAAACCGGCGCGGTGAATATTGTGGCCGGAATGATTCTGGATTACCGTGCCTTTGATACTTTGGGCGAATCCCATGTGCTGTTTATCGCCGCCTGCGCGGTGATGATCCTGCTCCGGCTGCCGGAGGAGGCGGATTCCCGGGAGCGCCTGCTGGCCGAGGCCGATGACCGCGCTTACGAGCCCAAGCACGATATCATCCTGCAGCGGGTGGCCGGCATATTGGTGCCCATTATCCTGCTGTTTGGCGTTTATGTATTGTTCAACGGCCACCTGGGC
>JAFUGB010000340.1 GCA_017469605.1 Clostridia bacterium | reverse complement strand
GGTGATGGAGCTGGCCAGGCAGAACACCGCCATGATCTCGCTGGCCACGGTGATATCAAAGCCATCCTCCCGGGGCGTGCCGTTGATCCTGCCGCCCAGGCCGTCCACAAGGAAGCGGAGCTGGCGGTCGTTCATATCCACGCAGCGCTTCCAGGTAATCCGGCGGGGATCGATGCCCAGGGCGTTGCCCTGCTGGATATGGTTGTCCAGCATGGCGGCCAGCAGGTTATTGGCCGCGCCGATGGCATGGAAATCGCCGGTAAAATGCAGGTTGATATCCTCCATGGGCACCACCTGCGCATAACCGCCGCCGGCCGCGCCGCCCTTGACCCCAAATACCGGGCCCAGGGAGGGCTCGCGCAGCGCCACGGTCACATCCTTGCCGATGCGCTGCAGCCCGTCAGCCAGGCCGATGGTGGTGGTGGTTTTGCCCTCCCCCGCAGGCGTGGGCGTGATGGCAGTCACCAGCACCAGCTTGCCGTCGGGACGGTTAGTTTCCCGCAGCAGGGCGGGATCCACCTTGGCCTTATAGCGGCCATACTGTTCAATATATTTCTCGTCGATGTGCGCCTTCCGCGCGATCTCCATGATGGGCCGCATTTTGCAGCTCTGGGCGATTTCGATATCGGAAAGATATGCCATTGTGTCCTCCTTCTCAGGTAACGGTACGTCCGGGCTTTTTTCCAGGGTCCGCCGGGAGAGCTTTCTCCCTGTTACTTGAAATACTTCACGCCCGCCTCAAAGATGCGGATATCGTAGTTGCCGGGCACGTTTTTGTACAGGCCCGCGTTCCAGCGCTCGCTGTGGCCCATCTTGCCCAGCACGCGGCCGTCCGGGCTGGTGATGCCCTCTATGGCCCAGGCTGAACCGTTGGGGTTGAAGCGCACATCGCCGGTGGCGTTGCCCGCCAGATCCACATACTGGGTGGCGATCTGGCCGTTGTCCGCCAGCTTTTGGATCAGCTCCTCGCCGGCGTAGAAGCGGCCCTCGCCGTGGGAAATGGGCACGCTGTAAATTTCTCCCGGATGGGTGAGGCTGAGCCAGGGGCTCTTGTTGCTGGCAACGCGGGTGCGCACGATGCGGGATTGATGTCTGCCGATGATGTTGTAGGTCAGGGTGGGGCAATCGGCATCGGTATCAATGATCTTGCCATAGGGCACCAGGCCCAGCTTGATCAGCGCCTGGAAGCCGTTGCAAATGCCCAGCATCAGGCCGTCGCGGCGCTCCAGCAGGCTGGCGACGCCCTCCTTCACCGCGGCGTTGCGGAAGAAGGCCGTAATGAATTTGCCGCTGCCGTCGGGCTCGTCACCGCCCGAGAAGCCGCCGGGAATGAAAACCATCTGGGCCTCCCGGATGGCCTGGGCAAAGGTTTCCACGCTGCGGCTGATACCCTCGGCAGTCAGGTTATTGATCACAATGATCCGCGGATCGGCCCCGGCGTCGGCCATGGCCTTGGCGCTGTCATACTCGCAGTTGGTGCCCGGGAAGGCCGGGATCAGCACCCGGGGCCTGGCGGTTTTGACCGCGGGCGCGGGCCAGCTTTTCGCCACATGGCACAGGTTTTCGGTATGGATCCGGGCATCCGGGATATTGCAGCTGTATACCTTTTCAAGCTTGCCTTCATAATCATCCAGCAGCCGGTCCAGGTTCACCTGCTGGCCGCCCTGGCGCAGGATGTTTTCTTCGGTAATCACGCCCAGCCGGCGGCCGATTGCCATTTCCTCCGCCAGCTCCACCACGAACGCGCCGTAGCTGTAGCCGAACAGCTCCTGCTGGGTGAGACTTTCGTCAAAGGCGAAGCCCAGCCCGTTGCCAAAGGCCATCTTCATGACGGCTTCCGCCGCGCCGCCCAGCCCGGGGGTGTAACAGGCGACGGCTTTGCCGCTTTGCAGCAGCGCATGCACCCTGTCAAACAGCGCCAGCAGCGATCCGGTAACCGGCAGGCCGTTTTCATCAATTTCAGGCGCCAGCAGCGCTACGGCATGCCCGGCCTGTTTGAACTCAGGCGACACGATATCCCGGGTTTTTCCGGTGGTTACGGCAAAGGATACCAGGGTGGGCGGTACATCCAGCTTTTCAAAGCTGCCGCTCATGCTGTCCTTGCCGCCAATGGCGCCGATGCCCAGGTTCATTTGGGCATCAAAGGCGCCCAGCAGCGCGGCCAAGGGCTTTCCCCAGCGCCTGCCGTCGGCGCCGGGTTTTTCAAAGTACTCCTGGAAGGTCAGGTAAACATCATTGAAAGCGGCCCCTGTGGCGATCAGCTTGCTCACAGATTCGATCACCGCCAGGTACGCGCCATGGTAGGGGCTTTTTTCCGTAATGAAGGGATTGTAGCCCCAGGCCATCAGCGAAACATCGTCTGTATGCTTCTTTTCCACGCTGATCTTCTGCACCATGGCCTGGATGGGCGTCAGCTGGTTTTTACCGCCGAAGGGCATCAGCACGGTGCCCGCGCCGATGGTGGAATCAAAGCGCTCGGACAGGCCGCGCTTGGAGCAGATATTCAGATCAGCGGCCAGCTTTATATAATTCTCGGCAAAGCCGCCGGTTTCCTCTTTTTCAAAGCCGGCAGGCGCATCGGGCGTGATCACGATATGCTTGTCCGCGCCGTTGCTGTTCAGGAACTCGCGGCTGATATCCACGATTTTTTTGCCATTCCAGTTCATCACCAGCCGGGGTTCGGCCTGGACGACGGCCACGGGGCAAGCCTGCAGGTTTTCGGCATGCGCCAGGGCCAGGAAGGCATCCACGTTTTCCTTCTCCACCACCACGGCCATGCGTTCCTGGCTTTCGCTGATGGCCAGCTCGGTGCCGTCCAGGCCGTCGTACTTTTTGGGTATGGCGTTCAGATCGATCACCAGGCCATCGGCCAGCTCTCCGATCGCCACCGATACGCCGCCCGCGCCAAAATCGTTGCAGCGCTTGATGAGCCGCGTAGCGTCCGGATTGCGGAACAGCCGCTGCAGCTTGCGCTCCTCGGGGGCGTTGCCCTTCTGCACCTCAGCGCCGCAGGTTTCCACGCTGTGGGCGTTATGGGCCTTGCTGCTGCCGGTGGCGCCGCCAATGCCGTCACGGCCCGTGGAGCCGCCCAGCAATATCACAATATCCCCCGGGGCCGGGCGTTCCCGGCGCACGTTTTCCTGGGGCGCCGCCGCGATCACCGCGCCAATTTCCATGCGCTTGGCCGCGTAGCCGGGATGATAGATTTCATCCACGATGCCGGTGGCCAGGCCAATCTGGTTGCCATAGGAAGAATACCCTGCGGCCGCGGTGGTTACCAGCTTGCGCTGGGGCAGCTTGCCCGGGATGGTTTGGCTGACAGGCACGGTGGGATCGGCCGCGCCGGTGACGCGCATGGCGCCGTACACATAGGCACGGCCGCTGAGCGGATCGCGAATGGCGCCGCCAATGCAGGTGGCCGCGCCGCCGAAGGGCTCGATCTCGGTGGGATGGTTATGCGTTTCATTCTTGAACAGCAGCAGCCAGGGCTCCTTTTTGCCATCGGCCTCGATCTCGATCTTCACCGTGCAGGCGTTGATCTCCTCAGACTCATCCAGCTTTTCCAGCTTGCCCTGCTTTTTAAGGTATTTTACCGCCACGGTGGCCAGGTCCATCAGGCAGATGGGCTTATTCTCCCGGCCCAGCTCCCTGCGCACGGCCAGGTAGCGGTCATACGCCTTTTGCAGCAGTTCATCCTCAAACCTTGCGCCGTCGATCACCGTCAGGAAGGTGGTATGGCGGCAATGATCGCTCCAGTAGGTATCGATCATGCGGATCTCGGTAATGGTGGGATCGCGGTGCTCGCTTTTGAAATAGTCCTGGCAGAAGGCGATATCATCGGCGTCCATGGCCAGTCCGTAATCGCGCACAAACCGCTCCAGCCCGGCACGGTCAAGGCCGATAAAGCCTTCCAGCGTTTTTACGGTGGTGGGAATGGCGTATTCGGTTTTCAGGGTATCGGGCTTTTCAAGCTGCGCTTCCCGGGCTTCCACCGGGTTGATCACGTATTTTTTGATCTCGGTGACCTGGCTTTCGCTCAGTTCGCCGTAGAGGGCGTATACTTTGGCGCTGCGGATCAGCGGGCGCTCGCCCTGACTGATGATCTGGATACACTGGGCGGCCGAATCGGCCCGCTGGTCAAACTGCCCGGGAAGGTATTCCACCGCGAACACCCGCGCCCCCGCCAGCCGGACTTCCTCGGCGGCGGTATCCACCTGGGGCTCGCTGAATACCGTTTTAACGGCGTAATCAAACAGCTCCCGGCTGATGTTTTCAGCGTCATAGCGGTTCAGGATGCGCACATTTTCAAGGCCCCGGATGCCCAGCAGGCTGCGGGCATCGTTCAAAAGCGCGGCGGCCTCCTGGGCCAGCCCCTCTTTTTTTTCCACAAAAATTCTGTAAACCATTATTCCCTCTCCCCCGCCTTCAGCGCCCGGGCGCCGATATCGCCGCGGTAAAAAGCATTGTCAAAATGGATGGTGTTTACAGCCGCGTAGGCGCTGTCGATGGCTCCACGCAGCGTATCGGCCACCGCCGTCACGCCCAGCACCCGGCCGCCGCTGGTCACCAGCCTGCCGTTCTGTGCTTTTGCGCCGGCCACGTACACCTGGGGCAGCACAGCCTCCGGAATGGTGATCTCGTAGCCCTTTTCATAGGCGGTGGGATAGCCCTTGGAGGCCATGATCACGCAGGCGGCGTGCCGGGGGCTGAATTCCACGTCGATCTCCTTCAGCCTGCCCGCTGTCACGGCCTGCATCACGGTGAGCAGATCGGTTTTCAGCAGCGGCAGCACCACCTGGGTCTCGGGATCGCCAAAGCGGCAGTTATACTCAATGACCCGGGGACCCTTGGGCGTGAGCATCAGCCCAAAGTACAGGCAGCCCCGGAACGTCCGCCCCTCGGCCTTCATGGCGCGGATGGTGGGCAGGAAGATCTGCTCCATGCATTGGGCGGCAATCTCCGGCGTGTAGTACGGATTGGGCGCCACGGTGCCCATGCCGCCGGTATTCAGGCCGGTATCGTTGTCCCCCGCCCGCTTGTGGTCCATGGAGGAAACCATGGGGATCACCGTTTCACCGTCGGTAAAGCTGAGCACCGATACCTCGGGGCCGGTGAGGAATTCCTCAATGACCACGCGCTCGCCGCTTTTGCCAAACTTGCCGCCCCGCATCATATCGGTGAGCGCTTCCCGGGTCTCCTGCCGGGTTTGGGCAATGATCACGCCCTTGCCCAGGGCCAGGCCGTCGGCTTTCACCACGATGGGCGGCTCAAGGGTATCCGCGTAGGCCAGGGCGGCGTTCAAATCGTCAAAGGTTTCATAGGCCGCCGTGGGGATGCCGTATTTTTTCATCAGGTTTTTGGAAAACACCTTGCTGCCCTCGATGATGGCGGCGTTGGCCCGGGGGCCGAAGCAGGGGATGCCCTTTTCCTCCAGCGCGTCCACGCAGCCCAGCACCAGCGGATCGTCCGGTGCCACCACGGCGTAATCCACGGCATTCTCCACGGCAAATTCCACAATGCCGTCTATATCGGTGGCCCCGATGTTCACGCACACCGCGTCCCGGGCAATGCCGCCATTGCCCGGCAGAGCATAGATCGTTTCAGCCTGCGGGTTTTCCTTCAGTTTTTTGATGATGGCGTGCTCGCGTCCGCCGCCGCCGACTACCAGTATTTTCATGCGTGCGCTCCTTAATCAGGCTAACTTGCCGGGATGTATTGAAGGGGTAGGCTCCTTCAGCCGCAGTCCGCAGGCGGCGTGTATGTCGCCGGGGAGCAGCTGAAAGCCGCTTCGGGAAGGAGGCTTTCGCCCCCCGCTTTTAATGGTGGAAAAGGCGCATGCCGGTGAACGCCATCGTGATGCCATATTTGTCGCAGCATTCGATCACCGCGTCGTCGCGGATGGAGCCGCCCGGCTCGGCAATGTAGCTGACGCCACTCATGTGGGCGCGTTCAATGTTGTCGCTGAAGGGGAAGAAGGCGTCGCTGCCCAGGGCCACGCCGGTAACGGTGTCCAGGAAGGCGCGCTGGGCTTCCCTGGTAAAGGGCTCGGGCCGGCGGGTAAAATACTTCTGCCAATTGCCCTCGGCGCACACGTCTTCCTCGTTCTGGTTGATATACCCGTCGATCACGTTATCGCGGTCTGGCCGGCCAAGATCGGCGCGGAAGGGCAGATCAAGCACCTGATCGGCCTGGCGCAGGAACCAGGTATCGGCCTTGCCGCCCGCCAGGCGGGTGCAGTGGATGCGGCTCTGCTGGCCCGCACCCACGCCGATGGCCTGGCCGTCAACGGCATAGCATACCGAATTGGATTGGGTATATTTGAGGGTGATCAGCGAAATGATCAGGTCCCGCACGGCGGACTCCGGCAAATTCTTATTGGCGGTTACGATATGCGTAAGCAGCTCCGCGTCAATTTTAAAATTGTTCCTGCCCTGCTCAAAGGTGATGCCGAATACCTGCTTGTGCTCCTGGAGATCGGGCACATAATCGGGATCGATTTCCACGATATTGTAATTTCCCTTGCGCTTGGTTTTCAGGATTTCCAGCGCCTCCGGCTCATAGCCGGGAGCGATGATTCCGTCGGACACCTCACGCTTGAGCATTTTGGCCGTGGTCACATCGCACACGTCGCTCAGCGCCACCCAATCACCGAAGGAGCACATGCGGTCGGTGCCCCGGGCGCGGGCGTAAGCGCAGGCCAGGGGGCTGTCGTCCAGGCCCTGGATATCATCCACAAAGCACGCCTTTTTCAGCTTTTCGGGCAGCGGGATGCCCACCGCCGCCGAGGTGGGCGAAACATGCTTAAAGG
>JAFUGB010000339.1 GCA_017469605.1 Clostridia bacterium | reverse complement strand
CGCCATTTCGATGGCGCGCTGCAGCAGCTCGTTTTCGGTATCGGCCTGCAATTCATAATCCGGCTCTTTGCCGTTCGCGGGCTGCTCCTGTTCCTGGGTGGCCTTTTCCATATGCTCGTCCACCCGCTGATCATACAGCGCTTCGTTATGCTCCTTCACATAATCGGCAATATCCTGTACCTCGCCGTCCGACACGAAGCAGCCCTGCACGCGCACCGGGCGGAACTCGCTGCGGGGGAAGTACAGCATATCGCCCTTGCCCAGCAGCTTTTCGGCGCCCACAGAATCGATGATGGTACGGCTGTCCACGTTGTTGGCTACGGCGAAGGCGATGCGGCTGGGGATGTTTGCCTTGATAACGCCGGTGATCACGTCCACGGAAGGGCGCTGGGTGGCCACGATCATATAGATACCGGCAGCGCGGGCCAAGGCCGCCAGTCGCTGGATGGATTCCTCCACCTGCTTGCGGCACTGAACCATCAAATCGCTGAACTCATCGATGATGGCCACAATATCGGGCATATGGTCGGCGGGATTGGTCATTTTTTTATTATAACCGGCAATATTTCGCACGCCCAATTGCTGGAACTTGCGGTAGCGGTCGCCCATCTCCTGCACCAGCCAGTCCAGGGCGGCAGCGGCTTTCTTGGGATCGGACACCACCTCGGTGAGCAGATGGGGAATGCCGTTATAGGGCTGCAGCTCCACCAGCTTGGGGTCGATCATCAGCATGCGCACCTGCTGCGGCGTGGCACGGTACAGGATGCTCTGGATAATGCTGTTGATGCATACCGATTTACCGCTGCCGGTGGCGCCGGCGATCAGCATATGCGGCATATCGCTGAGGTCGCAGCAGATGGGCTGCCCGGTAATGTCCTTGCCGATGGCCACGGCGGTGGGTGAGGAATTGGCGCGCATAATATCGCTGTCCAGCACCTCCTTAAGCGTGACCATGGATACCTTTTCGTTGGGCACCTCGATACCCACCAGGCTGGTGCCCGGAATGGGGATTTCAATGCGCAGGCCCACAGCCTTCATGGACATGGCCAGATTGTTGCTGACGGTGTTCAGGCGGTTCACGTTCACGCCGTCGGCCAGGCGCAGGGCAAAACGGGTAATGGCCGGTCCGTGCACCACATATTCCACCCGGGCTTCAATATTGAAGGAGCTTAGGGTATGCTCAAGCAATTTGGCCCGGGCCTCATCCTCGGCGCTGGTATCCACCCGCTGCTGCTTGGGCTCCCGCAAAAGCCGCATAGGCGGGAATTCATATTGGCCAGTGGCCTTTTTGATGGCCTCGGCGGTATGCTTGACCTCAAAGGGATCAATGCGCGGCCGATCGTTGTTCTGCCCGGTGATGGAAATGCGTTCGCCGGTGAGCGGCACGGCGGGATCGGTATAAACCCGCTCCACCTCGCCCGAGGTATGCTTGCCGCCGGTGACCACAGAAGCCGCCTGCGGTATGGGCTGGGGCGCGGGGGATTCCTCAATGGGCGGGACCTGCTCCGAATCGCTGTACCAGGGCACATCCTCCTGCGGCGCGGACGCCGCGGCAGGGCGTTCCGCCGCCTGCCGCGCAGGCTGGGGCTCCTCCCGCTTCTGCTCGGAACGGCGGCGGCGAGCAGGCTTTTCGGCGG
>JAFUGB010000338.1 GCA_017469605.1 Clostridia bacterium | reverse complement strand
GCCCGTGCGCTCGCCCAGGCCGTTGATGCTGGAATGAACGACCTCCGCGCCAGCCGCAACGCCAGCCAATTCGGAGGCCACGGCCATGCCGAAATCGTTATGGGTATGCACCTCAACGGGAATATCCCCCAGCAGGCGCTTGTACCAGCGCACCATATACTGGATGGTGGCCGGCAGTGCGCAGCCCATGGTATCCACCACGCCAATCGAATCGGGGCAGGCGTCGTTTTCCATCAACCCCTTGAACAGCGCCTCAACATCCTCCTCCCGGGCGCGCGTGGCGTCATAGGGAAAATACACGGCGTACAGCCCCTTGCTCTTGGCATAGCGAATGCTGTCAGCGCTTTTCTCCAGTACCTTTTGCCAATCCCAATGGAACTGGTATTGCAGCTTGGGGTAGCCGATGGGCGTTTCGATCACCACACCAGCAGCGCCGCAATCCGCCGCCATATCGATATCCCCGTGGGTGGCGCGGGCAAAAGAGAACACCCGCGCCTGGGGAAAACGCTTGGTGATCTCACAGATCGCGTCAAAATCCTGCTTGGATACCGCCGGCATGCCCGCCTCGATGCGCGTCACACCCGCTTCGATCAGCCCCTCCGCAATGCGCACCTTATCCTCCTTGGAAAACACCACGCCGGGCGTTTGCTCGCCGTCCCGCAGGGTGGCGTCATGGATTTCCACAGGCTTTTGGGGGATGGACTGGCTGATCACATCGGGCTTTTCATTATATGGGCTGGACCACCAGGCTCCCTCATTGTAATACTTTGAAGACATTGAAATCACCTCAGCGCTTTATTTACAGTTTTTCCACAAGCCAATCCGCAATGACGGGTCGGTACATATACACATAATTGTTGCAAACATGGTTGCCGTTTTCGATGATGATCAGGTGGGGCTCTGAGGAGGAGCTCTTCTCCACGATTTCCTTGGACTGCTCATAATCGCAGATGCGATCCTTATCACCATGGATGATCATGAGTGGGCAGGTCAGATCGCCAATCACATCAGCCAGGGAACATTCCTTCCCCACCAGCTCGATCAGCTCGTCCAGATCGTCCGTGCCCATCACATGGCCGAAATCACCCAGGAACAACGTATCCATCTTAGTGGTCAGATCGCGCATGTCAAAGGGGCCGCCCACGCCGAAAGCTGCCTTAAAGGCATGGTTCACGCTGGCCGCACGGGGGCAGAAATGGCCGCCCATGCTGATACCGCCCACCGCCAGACGATCATATCCCAGGCTTTGCATATAGGCCACCGTTGTATCCACAAACCGTTTATGGGTGGCCTTCCGATAGGGCGCAGTATAGGCCGCCTCGCCCTGGCCGGGGCCGTCCATGATCAGCACGGACAATCCGCGATCCAGGAATACGTCCGCGAAGCTGAGCATCTCTTCCTTGTTGGCGTCCGCGCCGCCGGTCAGCAACACCATGCGGTGATCCGCCTGGGGATGCTCAAATACCAGGCAGGGAATCTGCCATTGATCGCAGGGCAGATATATGCGCTTGCCAGGATAGCGCTGATAGGGCAAGCCCTTATCCAGAACGGCCATGCTCTTGAGCATCAGCTCTTTTTTCAGCTTCGGTCGGTCAAACAGCATAAAATGGCCGTAATGATACGCCAGATTAGACATCCGGTATGCCTGACCCGCCGTCAAGGTGTGCCCCTTAGCCAGCTCCGCGTCTCCGCGCGCCTGGTGCTTGTCGCCCAGCTCCTGCCACAGGGAAGGCCACTGCTCCCAGGTGGGATTCTGGTTGCGGATGCGCATCACATCGTTCATATCCACACCAGCCACCACCATGCGGGGCATCCAATGGCCGAATACCGTATCGCCCATATTGGCGATATCCTTGTTAAAAGCCTCCAAAATTTTCATACCCATTGTTTGATTCTCCTTTTCATTATAATCCCAGCGCGCGTCTGCGGGCGGCCAGCATATCCAGTACGGATGCCGTATCCGTTACGCGGCCATAGCTGAAGTTCACGGCGCGCAGGCTTGCCTCATGCCGCTCCGGGCTCCAGCTTCCTACGCCGTCGCTGACCTCCAGTACGTCGAAATCGCGGATAAAGGCCTCGCGAATGGTGCTTTCTACGCACACCTCCGTGATCATGCCGCACACGATCAGCGTGCGGATGTCCCAGCAGCGCAGCATCAGTTCCAGTTCTGTCTGATAAAAGGCATTGAAGCGCTGTTTGTGTACCACATAGTCGCTGGCGTCCGGCGCCAGCTCGTCGATGATCTGTGCGCCCCAACTGCCCTGGAGCACAGCGGCATCCGGTTTGCGGGGACGGCCGTCCGGCTCCAGGAAGAGCAAAGGCAGAATACTGTGCCGGGCCACATAGGCGTCGCTCCCATCCGGTGCGTAGCCGGTAGCTGTATAAATGACCTTGCAGCCGCTTTCCCTGGCCGCTTTGCGCAGCGCAACGCAATGATCGATCTTATCACGGAAGGTTTCCACCGGCCAGCCCTGTTTTACGGCAAAATAGCCTTTTTCACTCAAAAACTCATTTTGCATGTCGATCAGCAGCAGGCAAACGCCGCCCTGGGTCAGGTCAAACATGGCAGCCTCCTTTTATGCTTCTGCTGTTTTCTTGCGTTTGCGGTCCCAGTAGGCAAGACCGCAGGCGGCCAGCAGCAGCACGATGCCGATCAGGTCGCTGACCAGGCCGGGGGCGATCATGGCGCAGCCGCCCACCACCAGCAGGAACCGCAGCAGCCAGTTGTTCAGGGGCCCGAACAGATAGCCCTGGAGGCCCGCCACAAAGGCGTAGGTACCGATCAGCGCGGCGGGCAGCACCTGCAG
>JAFUGB010000337.1 GCA_017469605.1 Clostridia bacterium | reverse complement strand
TACGCCCATGCCTTCTGATAATTCAATTGTTTTGACTGTCAATAAGGCTCTGGCTATGCTCAGGGCAAGAGGTTTTATCATTCAGGATGTTCCTCCTGATCCTTTAACCGCCTGAACTGTTCCTTCTTGTTTCCCATCTTTTTCGATGGTTTGTTTGCTGTCCGCTTTTTTATAATTCATTGTTTCAAACTTTTCTTCCCCGGGAAGAAAGCGCGTATCCTCCCCGTCAAATTCCAATTTATTGCTTTCCGAATGCGGCCCCCTTATCGTTCCCCTGCCAATTTCTGTCTGTACAGTTTTTATTTGGGATCAGTATCAGGAGCGCATCAAAGAAGGCTGTGCTGTCGGCGTAAAGCGGCAGCCCGCTTGGACACGTCGGATTACAGAAGCGCCTTGATCTGCTTGGCCAGGGCGTTCATATCGTCGGTGGGTTCATAACGGGCCACCAGGTTCCCCTCGCGGTCAAACAGGAATTTGGTGAAATTCCACTTGATGTTGCCGTTGTTTTTGAAATCGGGGTCCATCTGGGCCACGATGGGGCTCAGGATCTCGGCCATCCTGCCTTCACCGAAGCCGGCAAACCTGGTGTTGGCGGTCAGGTATTTGAACAGCGGGTCAGCGTCCGGCCCGTTTACATCGATCTTGCTGAACTGGGGAAAGGTGATGCCGAAGCGTCCGGTGCAGAAGGTATGGATCTCCTCGTCGCTGCCGGGCGCCTGGCCTGCAAACTGATTGCAGGGAAAATCCAGGATCTCCAGTCCCTGATCGTGGCAGGCGTCGTAGATGGCCTGCAGGGGCTCATACTGGGGCGTGAAGCCGCAGCCGGTGGCGGTGTTGACGATCAGCATCACTTTGCCCTTGTATTCACTCAGCGAAACCTGGCTCCCGTCCTGGGCCTTGACCTGAAAATCGTAAATGCGCATGACAGCATCCTCCTTAATGATTTTAAAAAATTTAATTTTACAAAATCTATTATAAGCAGGATGCCGCTTTTGTCAAGAGGGATTATGGGACAGGGTGAACAAAAAGCTGACGAAAATGGGCTCATCGGCCAAACTGCTTATCGCCCGCGGCGTTCTTCAGGCCCGTGGACATGGCCGTCATGCCGTACAGCAGGCGCAACCGGCAAAAGAACCATTCATACACGTATAACGGCCAAAGACCGCCGCCCCTTCTGTGCAAAAAACCGCCGTCCCAAATGGAACGGCGGCAGTGTTGATAGGGAATTACCGGTTCAGGATGGTTTCTTCGGTCTCTTTGTCGAAGAAGTGCAGGCGGGTGGTATCAAAGGCAACCTTGACGCCCTTGTCGCCAGCGCGGGTGGCAGTGCGGGGATCAACGCGGGCGATGATGTTCTCATCCTTGCCGCTGGTCTTCAGGTACAGGTAGGTTTCGGAACCCATCAACTCGGTCACTTCCACGTCCACGGTGATGGTCTCGGAGGGATGGGCGGCCACAAACTCGGGGCTGTCGTCAATGTTCTCGGGACGGATGCCCATGCAGACTTCCTTGCCCACGTAGCTTTCATCCTTGAACTTGGCGATCTTCTCCTTGGGCACCAGGATCTTGTTGCTGCCGAAGATAGCATACACGGCGCCGTTCTCGGCCTTCAGCGTGACGTCAAAGAAGTTCATCTGGGGGCTGCCGATGAAGCCGGCCACGAACTTGTTGGCGGGATAGTCGTAGTTATTCTGGGGGGTGTCCACCTGCTGGATGAAGCCATCCTTCATGATGACGATGCGGGAGCCCATGGTCATGGCCTCGGTCTGGTCATGGGTAACATAGATGAAGGTGGTCTGCAGGCGCTGGTGCAGCTTGGTGATTTCGGTACGCATCTGCACGCGCAGCTTGGCGTCCAGGTTGGACAGAGGCTCGTCCATCAGGAAGACCTTGGGTTCACGCACGATGGCGCGGCCCAGGGCGACGCGCTGACGCTGACCGCCGGACAAAGCCTTGGGCTTAC
>JAFUGB010000336.1 GCA_017469605.1 Clostridia bacterium | reverse complement strand
TGGGGAGAATAGATCCACGATAGCAGATCCGCCGCGGCGGCAGTATGCCGGGAGCCCTGATTGACCCCCAAAACACCGCCGCCCAGCAGGGGCGAACCGCCCGGCGCCATGGCGTAGCCCACCCGGCCGCTGACGCTGGACAACGGGATGGCTGAAAAGCGTTCGGCATAGTTTGCGTATACCAGAACGCTCATGCATTCCAGGTTGATGTAATTGGTTACCGGCATGCTCCACGAGTGGCTTCCCTTATCGGGAATGGCCAGCTCGGTCAGGCGCATGTGATCCCGCAGCGCCCTGATGAATTCCGGCCTTTCAAGGTCGTCCAGCATACCGTCCGGCGATTCGGCCACAAGGTGTGCCAGCTGCTCCGTGGCGCGGCGGCTCAGCGCCGTACCATAAGGCGTAAGCGACTCTTCGTTCAAGGCGCGAGTAAAAAACGCGCACTGACGGATCCATTCCTCATAGGTGGTGGGAACCTTGAGTTCGCAACGGTTTCTTTCCAGAAACGCGCGCTGCAGGGCGGCGTCTTCCATCAGATCCCGGCGGTAAAACAAAATCATAGCACTGGCATCCCCGGGGACAGCGCAATCCACGCCGTTTACGGTGGTAAACTCTCCCCACAATCCGGGCAGGATACGCTGATGGATGCTTTCCACATCCAGATCCAGATCTGCCAGCGGGATCAGCATCCGAGGTCCGGCTTCCTCCAGCATGGCCATATCCAACCGGATCAGGTCATACATGCTGTCGGTCATCCGGAATTGCAGCACGTTGTTCAGCTCGTCACTGTTCATCCCTACCACGTTCAGCTCAATCCCCAAATCCTTTTTCAGCAAGGGCGACAGCTGCTTGAGCGCATTGTTGAAGGGATTGGCCAAAGAGCCTATAAAGCACAGCATGTTGACCACGGTGGGCTTCATGATGTTAACGGCGGAGATTTCCTTTTTCCAGCCAATGATTTTGAGGCGGCCCGCGATCTCCTTTTCGTCCTGCTCCGCCAGCATGCCGTCCGCAATGGCATAGCCCATTTCCCGCCAGTTCAGAAAATAGCGCACGTAATCATCATCCGTCAGCGTGCGCATAGGCGCCAGGGTATAAATCGTGGGCAGCTTGCCGCTCAGGGAGGCGGACATGGCTGTCCTGATTTGCTGGGCCATCTCCTCGTGCATGGTTACGATGGCCTGGGGCAGGGACTTATCAAAAAAGGAAAACGCGCTTTTCAGGTACTGGGCGGGGACTGCCTGCACGCTGTTGATCTGGGCGGCAGGCTCGTGGCGCAGCACCTCGTCCCGGAAAGCGGCATCAAACTGGCGCGCGTCCGAGTACTCCAGCATATCCGTCATCAGGCCGATGCGCTGGGCGCCATCCGCCAGCACGCGTCGGGCAAATTCCCGCCCCACCTTGTCCATGTCAAAGCTGACGCAGCTTCCGCCGTCCCGGCCGATACGGGCCGCAAAAACGACGCGGCTGCCGCTCTGCCGCAGCGGTTCATACCGCGCAGCGGCATTGGCCAGGCAGGAGATCGCAATGATAAACTCCGCCCGGGAGGACAAAAGCTTCTTGATGATTTCCTTCTCCTGCGTGGGGTTGGCGTATGAAATGTACAGCGCCAAGCTGTATTGGTGCTCCTGCGCCGCTTGCAGCACCCCGCCGTAAAAATCCGCATAAGCGCCGGAGACCATGGTGGGAAGCACTACAGCAATCTCCTTCACCTGGCCGGAGCGCAGCGCGCTGGCGGCGTCGCTGGGCCGGTAGCCCAGCTCCTTGGCGGCGTTTTCCACCAAACGAATCTTGCGGTAAGATACGTTTCCGCGCTTATTCAAGACATTGGAAACGGTAGCCGGCGATACGCCGGCTACCCGGGCAATATCCTTGATCGTAACCACTCGCAGCATCCTTT
>JAFUGB010000335.1 GCA_017469605.1 Clostridia bacterium | reverse complement strand
GAAAATATGGCAAAGCGATTGACAAAAATGACAATAGAGGTTATAATCGCAATATATAAACCAACAAAAAAACGAATGAGACGGAGGGGTACAATTGTATTCGACAATGCTTCCTATGCTGGCACAAGCCAAAAAAGACGGAAAAGGCGTGCCGGCTTTTAATATCCATGCGCTGGAGGTCGTGCCTATGATGGCCCGCACCGCCGCCGAAAAAAAATGTCCCGTGATCCTGCAGGTATCGGTATCCACAGCCAAATATATCGGCTTCCGCCTGCTTTCGCTGATGGTAAAGGATGTGGCGGGCGAACTGGATATTCCCGTGGCGCTGCACCTGGACCATGCCTCCAAGCTGGAGGATATCGAAGGCGCGCTGGCCGGCGGGTTCTCCTCCGTTATGTATGACGGCTCCCGGCTCCCCCTGGATGAAAACATCGCCAACACCCAGAAGGCCGTGAAGCTGGCCCGGGACGCCGGCGCTTCCATTGAGGCCGAGCTTGGCATCGTGGGCCGGGGCAAGATCATAGAAAGCTACCCCTATACCGATCCCGACGACGCCGTGCAGTTTGTAAAGGAAACCGGCGTGGACGCTCTGGCGGTGGGCATCGGCACGCATCACGGCCAGTATAAGGCCAAAACCAACATCAACCTGGACGTGCTTCGCGCCATCCACGAAAAAGTGGATACGCCGCTGGTGCTGCACGGCGGCACCGGCGTGCGGGAGGAGGACGTGCGTACCTGCATTCGCCTGGGCATGCTCAAGCTCAACTTTGGCACCGAGCTCAACGTATCCTGGGTGCGCAGGGCCAAGGAAGTGTTTGGCGAATGCGAGCCCGACGAATCGCTTCGCGAGCTCATGATCCGCTGCAACGACGCCATGGCGGACACCATCCGCAAAAAGATCGACCTGGTACGGTTTTAAGCGCGAAAGCGTTTAAAATAGAACGTTATTATTATAAGGAGGAACGACCCATGAAAAAACTCATCGCAACCCTGCTGACCCTGATGATGGTCTTCGCCATGTTCGGCGGCGCTCTGGCCGAGAACGAAAAGCTGACCATCTATTCCGCTGTGTATGAGGACGAAACCGACGGCCTGTGCAAGCGCTTTGAGGAAGTAAGCGGCATCAAGACCAACTATGTGGTGCTGGGCGGCGGCGAAATCCTGAACCGCGTCAAGAACGAGAATGAAAACGCTACCTGCTCCGTCTGGTTCGGCGGCCCCGCCGATCCCTTCATCACCGCCAAGAACGAAGGCCTGCTGCTGCAGTATGAATCCCCCAATGCCGCGGCCATCGAAGGCAAGTACAAGGATCCCGATAACTACTGGACCGGCGTTTACATCGGCTACGTGGGCTTTGTGTGCAACAATGAGCGCCTGGCCGAGCTGGGCATCGAAGCGCCCGATTCCTGGGAAGACCTGCTGGATCCCAAGCTGGAAAACGAAATCATGCTGGCCTCTCCCGCCGCTTCTTCCACCGGCTACGTGATCCTGGCCACCGTGCTGCAGCTCATGGGCGAGGAAGCCGGATTTGAGTACATGGAGAAGCTGGACAAGAACGTTCTTCAGTATACTGAGCGCGGCGGCGCCTGCATCACCTCTGTGATCGCCGGCGAAGTTGCCGTGGGTATCTGCTTCTGCCACGACGCCATCACCCAGCAGCAGAACGGCTATCAGGATCTGCTGACCGTCAACGTGCCCGAGGAAGGCACCGGCTATGAGACCGGCGCTATGGCCATCATCGCCAACGGCCCCGACCAGGAAGCCGCCAAGAAGTTCTATGACTGGGCGCTGACCGCTGACTGCCAGGATCTGTACAAGGATTATGGCGCGCTGCAGTTCCTGACCGCCCCCGGCGCCACTCCTTCCGAGTATGTGGCCCGCATCGCCACCGCCAAGACCATCGAATACGATACCGCCTGGGCGGGCGAAAAGCGCGCTGAGTTCACCGAGCAGTGGACCAAGCTGACCGGCCGTTAATAAAACCATGATCCGCGGCGCGGAAATGTAAAAGCGTTTCCGTATCCTGAGCGCCGGGCTCGCCTGGGCGGGCCCGGCGCGCTTCCATATTTCAGCCATCTTCAGATGGAAGGAGGCTCCTCCCCTTATGCAAAAGGCAGAAAAAACCGAGGGCAGACGTTTTTTTCAGGATCCCATCCTGCTGCTGATCATCATCGCGGTCATCGCCGTGCTGCTGATGTTCATTGCCTATCCGCTGTTCTGCATCCTCAAGGGCAGCTTTACCGACAGCGCCGGGAAGCTGTCGTTCTCATCCTATACCGCAATCTTTAAGGATTCGGGCTTTAAAACGGCTTTCTGGAATACCATCCGATTGGGCACCGTGGTGGGCTTTACTTCCACTGTGGTAGGTTTCCTGTTTGCCTATACCAAGCAGTGCGTCAAGAGCCCCTTTAAAAAGCTCTACGGCGTCATTGAGATTTTGCCCATCATTTCGCCACCCTTCGTGCTGGCCTTCGCCGCCATTACGCTGCTGGGCCGCCGCGGGCTGATCACCTACTCGCTGCTCGGCATCAAAAACTTCAATATCTATGGTTACACGGTCCTGGTCATCGTGCAGACGCTGGTGTTTTTCCCCATCGCCGCCATGACGCTGGACGGCCTGCTGGAAAACTTTGACGTATCCATGGAAGAGGCTGCGCGCAACCTGGGCGCCAGCCGCCTGCGCGTGTTCTTTACCGTGCAGATCCCCATGCTGGCCTCCGGTCTGGCCAACGTGTTCCTGCTTTCCTTTATTGAATCGGTGACCGACTTCTCCAACCCGATGATCCTGGGCGGCGGCTATAAGACGCTGGCCTCGCAGATATATATTCAAGCCATCGGCAACTATAACCAGAGCGCCGGCACGGCCATCGCCACCATCCTGCTGCTGGTTACCGTGGCTGTTTTCGTGGTACAGAAGGCCATCCTGGACAAACGTTCCTATGTGACGCTGACCGGCAAGGCCAGCCGCGTGCGTGAGATGATCGACGATAAAGGCATCATGATCACCACCAATGCGCTGTGCCTGCTGATTTCGGCCATCGTGCTGCTGTTCTACGTGTTTGTAATATTGTCTTCCTTCTTTAAAACCTGGGGCGCCAATTATACCTTGGTGCTGGATAACTGGAAATTTGCCCTGGGCCTGTCCAAAAACGTCAAGTCCATCTTTGATACCCTGGGCATTTCGCTGCTGGTGGCGCCCATCGGCGGCGTGCTGGCCATGGTGGTCGCCTTCCTGGTGGTGCGCAAGCGCTTTGTGGGCCGCCGGCTGGTGGAATACGTGTCCATGCTGGGCATGGCCGTGCCCGGCACGGTGTTTGGCCTGGGATACATCCTGGCCTATAATACCCCGCCCATTGTGCTGACCAACACCATGTGGATCCTGGTGATCGTGCTGGTGATGACGCGCCTGCCCGTGGGCGTGCGTTCGGGTATGTCCGCCCTCCGGCAGATCGACCCCAGCATCGAGGAGGCCGCCGCGGACCTTGGCGCGCATTCCACCAAGGTGTTCGGCACCGTTACGCTGCCGCTGATCCGCCCGGCCTTCTATACCGGCCTTGTGTTCAGCTTCATCAAGAGCATGACGGCAATCAGCGCCGTGATTTTCCTGGTTTCAGCCAATTACAACCTGCTCACCGTGCGCGTGATGCAGCACGTGGATAAGGGCCAGTTCGGCTACGCCTCGGTGCTGTCCACGCTGCTGATGATCGTCGTGTTCATCATCGTGGGCATTATGAACCTGATTCTCAATCACCTTGGCCGCAGCTCGGGTGAAAAGGTGGATCGGTTCAAGCAGTAAACATTCAGAAATTACAAGCCAGAAAAGGGAGGCTATCCGATGAGCGCCAAGGGACTTTCCATCATTGAACTGGAAAAAGTATATCCAAACAAGCACGGCGGCAAGCCCGTTCATGCCGTGGACCATATTTCCATGGACATTGCTCCCGGCGAATTCGTTACCCTGCTGGGCCCCTCGGGCTGCGGCAAAACCACCACCCTGCGCATGATCGCCGGCTTTGAAAAGCCCACCGGCGGCGATATCCGGCTGGGGGATCAGTCCATCCGTTACCTTTCCCCGGACAAGCGCGATACCGCCATGGTGTTCCAGACCTACGCGCTGTTCCCCAATATGAACATCTATGACAACATCGCCTACGGACTGAAAATCAAAAAGCTGTCCAGCGCCGAAATCAAAACCAAAGTGATGGGCATCCTGGAGCTGACCGGCCTGACCGGGCTGGAATGGCGGCATACCAACGAGATCTCCGGCGGCCAGCAGCAGCGCGTGGCCCTGGCCCGCGCCCTGGTGATGGAGCCGGGCGTGCTGCTCTTTGACGAGCCGCTTTCCAACCTGGACGCCAAGCTGCGCATCCAGATGCGCACTGAAATCCGTAAGATCCAGCGCGAGGTGGGGATCACCGCCGTGTATGTGACCCATGATCAGGCTGAGGCCATGAGCATGTCGGACCGCATCGTGATCCTCAAGGACGGCAAGATCGAGCAGATGGGTACGCCGGAAGAGGTTTATTATTCGCCAAACAGCGAGTTTTCCGCCAATTTCATCGGCACCGCCAATATGTTCTATGGCACGGTGACCGCCCAGCAGGGCAGCCGTCTGACGGTGAGCGCCATGGGCAAGGAGCTGGAAAATGTGCCCTGTTACCGTACCTTCAAAACAGGCGAAAAGTGCACCGTTATCGTCCGCCCCGAGGCATGCTCGGTGAAGGAAAACGGCCTGTTGGAGGCCAAGGTCATCCTGTCCACCTTTATGGGCTCTTACCAGCTCTACGAACTGGATATTGACGGCAACCGCTTCACCGTGCATGAGAACAACCCCAAGAACAAGCATATTTTCAAGAGCGGGGAAAAGGCCTTCCTGGATCTGGATATTGCCGATACCCACGCCATTTAAAGAGGAGATACCATGAGCGATAAAGCCAAATACATCAGCGATTATATCGATCTGGAAATGCGCACGCTGCAGGCCTTTGACCAGCCCGCGGCGGCCCGAGTGCTGGACGCCATCCTGCGGGCCTATGAGGCCGAGGGGACCATCTATGTGTGCGGCAACGGCGGCAGCGCCAGCACAGCCTCCCATATGGCCAATGATTTCAACAAGGGCATATCGGAGTACGTGGAAAAGAAGTTCCGCTTTTACAGCCTTACCGATAACGTGGCCACCATGCTGTCCATTGCCAACGATATCAGTTACGATGAAATGTTCCGCTTCCAGCTTCAGGGCCGCTTGCGCAAGGATGATCTGGTGATCGGCATCAGCGGCAGCGGCAACAGCATGAACGTGGTCAACGCCCTTTCCTATGCCAGGGAGCAAGGCGTTGAAACGGTGGCGGTATGCGGCTATTCGGGCGGAAAAATCAAGGAGATCGCTGATATCGCCTTCCATGTGGATATCAACAACATGCAGATCGTGGAGGACGTGCACCTGATCCTCAACCACCTGCTCATGAATGTGCTGCAGCGGCTATGGGATATCCCGGGCCATAACATGTAATATGGCAAAGCGGCTTTTGATCATCACCGGTTATCCGGGATCGGGCAAGTCCTTTATATCGGCTATGATCGTCCGGGCGTTTCCGTCCTTTTCCACCTTCGCCTATGATGACGTCAAGGAGGAATGGTTTGATCGCCTGGGCTTTGACGGCATGGAGGAAAAAAGCCGGGTTAATGACCGCAGTCTCATGGATTACTGGCAGCGGCTGGGGGAACGCATGGAAGCAGGGGGAGACCTGCTGATCGAATACCCCTTCTGCCGCAAGCATGTGGCCGCGCTCAAAGCGCTGATCGACCGGTATGGCTATATGCCTTATACCGTGGTGTTGGCCGGTGATCCGGCCGTGCTGTGGCAGCGGTTTGCCCGGCGGGACGCCGTATCCGACCGTCATCCCGGTCATATTTGCAGCACGTACCATCGGGATGGGGAGCGGATCATCGCGCCCCGGCTGTCCCTGGAGGAGTATACCCGGGACTGCGCCGAAAAGGATTATTTCATTAACCTGGGCCCATCCATCACCCTGGATATGAGCGATCTGTCCCGGGTGGATCATCAGGGCCTGCTGGCCTTCCTGCATGCGCGGCTGGACGGCTGATCAACGCTGGCCGCGCGTTACTGATAAAAACAAAGGAGCTGACGACATGAAGCCTTCGGCCTATGCTATCCTGGAAAACCTGATGGCCCGATATCCTGCCCTGGAGTGCTGCAGGGATGCCGTCTTTGCGGCCGGGGAAATGCTGGTCACGTGTTATCGGGACGGCGGCAAGCTGCTTATCTGCGGCAACGGCGGAAGCTGCGCCGACGGCCAGCACATCGTGGGCGAATTGATGAAGGCGTTTATCCTGCCGCGCACGGTTTCCGATGCCGATGCCAAGGTGCTGCACAGCCTTGATCCGGAGCATGGCGCGTTCATTGCCGAGCGCTTGCAGGGAGCGCTGCCTGCCATTTCCCTTTCCGGAGAGACGGCGCTGATGACGGCCTATATCAATGACGTGAACGCTGATATGGTGTTCGCGCAGCAGGTTTGGGGCTACGGCCGGGCGGGGGATGTGCTGCTGGCGCTGTCCACCTCGGGCAGGTCCAAAAACGTGGTGCTGGCCTGTACCGCGGCGAAGGCGCGAAACATGCGGGTTATTGGTATGACGGGCGCCGAGGGCCGTGATGTGGGCGCGCGAAGCGATGTGCTGATTGCCGTTCCCGCCCGGGAAGCCTATTTGGTGCAGGAGCTTCACCTGCCTGTCTGGCATGCCCTTTGCCTGATGCTGGAGGAGGAATTCTTTGGCCGGGCATAAGCCGCGCTGCTTTCATCGGCGTTTCCGCTGCGGACGGGAACGCCGTTTTATATTGCCGGCATAATCGCCCTGTAACGCGCATAGCATAATGCAGAAATCAAAGGGGGACAGCGTATGAGTGTGCGTATGAGGCGCGAAACGATAGAAGCCGGAAGCCTGCTTAGGGCACAGCCCCAGCAGGCGTCTGTGGAGGCCGAGGCCACGCTGCCCGGCGGGCTCAGGGATGATGTGCTCTTATTTCATACGGAAGCACAGGTGCTGCCGCTGTCGGCGGAAGCCGCCGGCAACCGCGTTAACGTCAGCGGCCGGGTGGCATTTCGGGCGCTGTACGCCCAGGGCGATCTGACCCGGGTGCGCAGCATTGAGGAAATGCGGGATTTCAGCCGTGCGCTGACAGTCGATTCCCGGGAAACCTCGGCCCAATATGAACCTGTATGCGAGATCACCGCGGTTTCGGCCCGGGTGTTCAACGGCAGGCTGCTGATGCGGGCGGATTTGAATGTGGGGGCGGAGGCCAACGAAACCCATGCCGTCAGCGTTGTTACAGCGCTGGAGGAAGAAAATGCGCAGGTGCTTTCCGATACCCTGTCTGTGCAGCAAACCGTGGGCGGCGGCCATGGCCAGGGCCTGGTGAAGGGCGAGTTTGAAATCTCCCAGGCGCTGCAGGCGGATGAAGCGCTGCTGGGCAGCGGGGAAGCCAGGGTGGAGGATATCCTGGGCGGCGCTGACGGACGGGCGGCGGTTACCGGTACCATTGACCTGACGGTATGCCATGCCTCCCGCATGCCCGGACATCCGCTGGTCTATACCCAGCATAGCCTGCCGTTTGAACAGCAGGTAACGCTCAGCGGCGAGCCCGGCGATATGCTCTCGGCATCGGTGCGCGTCACTGATGTGGCGGCGGCGCTGGAGGAGAACGACGGCGGCCAGACCCTGCGGGTGGAAGTGGGAATCGACGCGCAGGTGCAGGCCCTTCGGGAGGAAGAAAACCAGATCATCAGCGATGTGTTCAGCGATTCGGGGGATATGCTGATCCCGTCCGGCGAACGCATGAGCTTTTGCGTTGGCTATGTCAATGATCAGACCGCGGAAAGCGGTCGGCTGCAGCTGGTGCTGCCGGAGGATAAGCCGCGCATTGAGACAGTGCTGGCAGCCTTTGTCCAGCCCGTGCTGGCAGGGGCCAGAAGCCAGGGCGGCAAGCTGCATGCCGATATGCTGCTGCGCACCACGCTGGTGTATATGACCGAGGACAGCGGCATCCCGGTTTCCTATACGGCGGAGGAACCCCTGCGCATGGCCTTTGCGGGCGAGCTCAATGAGGATGACGCCCTGTCGCTTTCGGCCTCCCGGGTGGAAGCCGCCGCCGTGGCGGGGGACCGGGCGGAGATTCGCTTCGTGCTGACGCTCCAGGGACATGGCGCGCGCTATCGCCAGGTGTTCGCTGTCACTGACGTGGCCGAAGAGGAGACCCCGGCCGCCCAGGCGACGCTGGCGCTGTACCGCACCCAGGGCGATGAACGGCTGTGGGATATTATGAAGCGCTATCGCTTGTCCCAGGACAGCCTGGAGGTCTTTAACGAGCAGCTGCGGGACCGGGCTTCCAGCCAGGTGCTGCCCCAAGGGATGGAGATCATCGCGTATAGGCGATAAAAATTGCCAGCAGCGGCAGGCAGGCCAGCAAATGACGCCTGCCTGCTTTTTGTACGCGCAAAAGCAGGAACGCCTGCAGCAGCGCCCCGGTCACAAATGAAAGCGCCTGGTACAGCGGGGCCGCCGCCGGGCTGAACAGCGCCGCGCAAAGCTTATATGCCGCGGCAGTGCAGGCGCAGGCCGCGCAAACTGAAAAAAGTACCCTGCGCCGGAGCGTTTTCTTCCTTACGGGAGCGTACCAGGTTGATTCGGGGCAAAGCTGCGCGCTGCCAAGGCTCCACACGGCCTGTAAAGCCAATGCCCAGGGCAGGCGGCCGGCTGCCAGCGGACACGCCAAAACGGCGCACAGCAGCGTGCGCCGGAGCATATAGGAAGTGCCGGTCATATTATTTCTGATAGATGTCCATCTTGCTTGCCAGCGCTTCCAGATCGGCCTTTACCGTGGCATACGCGCTGCCGGACTGCAGCATCTGATACAGGGAAGAGATCTGGTCGATCTCATCAGCGTTGCTGGTCACGGCAATCCGGTCGATGCCGGAAAAGGCGGTCTTAGCACGGTCCAGCACCATGGCGTTCAGCCGATCGTCAATGGCGCCCTGGTAGGAGCTGTTAAAGGTCACACCTACCAGCGCAGTATTGCCGGCTGCCGCCGCCACCGCGGTATCCACCTCAGTGAGCTTCTGCACGGCGTCTCGCAGCTCCTGGGAAGCCTTCAGGGCTTCTTCGGCGGTGGACAGCGCGGCGTTGCTGCCGCCGCTTAACGTTTCACCAATGGTGTTGCCCAGTTCACCCAGCAAACCCTGATCGGTGGTTTGAGGGATGTTGCTGGGGACCAGGGGCTGCGCGGTAGCGTTGCCCATGCCGCCCGGATCGGTGGTGGGCGTGGTGTCAGCGTTGCTGGCGCAGCCGGTGAGCATCAGGGCCATTGCCAGTGTGAGCATCGTAAGAAACAGGATTCTTTTCAAAGCAAATCGCCTCCTCGCGGCTATTGTGCGCAGGGAGACGATGATTTATCATTAGCACTTTTAATCAGCTATAGAAAGTGTTTCCGCCGATAAATTCGCGCAGGATGGACAGCGGAGGAATTTCATTCAGCGCCGAATCGGGAGCGGAACGGAAATAATTGAGCGTTTTGATCAGCCTGATGGCCATATAATAATAAGGATCGTCCTGCTTTACGCCTTGCAGCAGCGGATAGGCCACCGTTTTCAGCACGGGCAATTCGTAATGCAGCGCGCTGTTGAACACGATATCCGCCTGCTCCTGATACGGGAAAATCCATTTTTCCTCGCCCCGGCGCACGCTGTCCCACATGGCCAGCGTTCCCTCGGGCGTGGTGCCGCGGAACTGGTAATCGCGCACGATGCGGCGCAGGAGCCTGGCATCGGTGGTGCGGATGCGGTTGTGGTCGTCCAGGTTCAGGCAGGTCAGCTCGCTCAGGTAAAATTTGCATATTTCGCCCGGCGTAAAGCCCTCGTGCAGCACGGGATTCAGCCCGTGGATGCCCTCCACAATCAGCATTTCCTCCCGCCCCAGGCGCAGGGAATACACATTGTCCTGCCGGATGCCGGTGGAAAAATCATAAATGGGCATGCCGGTTTCCCGGCCGTCCAGCAGGCTGCGGATACAGGCGCGGAATAAATCGGTATCCAGGGCGTAGAGCGATTCCAGGTCGGGCTTGCCCTCCTCGTCCAGGGGGATTTCCCGCCGGCTGCGGTAGAAATTATCCATGGAAATCAGCACGGGCTTCAGGCCCAGTACCCGAAGATGCACCTTGAGACGATTGGCCGTGGTGGTTTTTCCGCTGCTGGAAGGCCCCGCCAGGAAGATGGCCCGGGCATTCATGCGCAGGATATCTTCAGCGATATCGGCCAGCGATTTGTCATGCAGCGCTTCGTTGACGCGGATGAACTCATTGAGCTCGCCCCGGTCGATCAGCCGGTTCAGGTCGGCGGCGTTGCGGCAGCCCAGAATCTGGCACCAGTAATTGCTTTCAAAAAAGGTGGCCATGTGCTTGGGGCGGGACACGTACGGCGCGGGCACGGTGGGATCGTTGGGCGCG
The DNA here is from genome assembly GCA_017469605.1 of Clostridia bacterium. Classification (GTDB taxonomy): domain Bacteria; phylum Bacillota; class Clostridia; order Christensenellales; family Aristaeellaceae; genus SFMI01. The sequence goes on along the minus strand of JAFUGB010000335.1, from coordinate 7,323 downwards.
GGCATCTGTAAAATCAGGCCGGGGGGATGATAGCGCACGGAAAACACAGGCACGTCGCCGGTGGCGGGCAGCATGGCTCCATAAAAGTATTCCGCCAGGCCGCCGCATTCATAAATGTTGAAATAATCAAATTGCCGGTAGGAAAGCAGCTCGGCCTTGTCGGTCCAGCCGAGGGAATTGAAATAATCAATGGCCTGCTGGCTGGACCAGCGGGTGCGCACAAAGGGCAGGTTGGCGGCCACGATCTCCTGCATGGTCTCCTCAATCAGCTTCGCGTCGCCCTGCACCACGCGTTTGCCTTCCAATTGCAGGTACAGGCCAAAGCCGATGCTGTGTTCGATGCGTACGCGTGCGTCGGGATAGCAGCGCCGGACCGCCATCAGAAGAATGAAGCGCAGCGACCGTTCATATATGCGGCGGCCTTCCTCATGACGGAAGGTGATGGGGGAAAGTGCGCAGTCCTTTTGCAGCTTGCTGCTCAGCTCCAGCACCCTGCCGCCGCAAAAGGCGCCCAGGGGCTTTTCGTGGCCTTCCGGAAGCAGCGCTTTCAGCGCTTCGGCCACTGTGATGCCGGGAGCGCATTCCAAAACCTTTCCATTATACTGTACTGTCAACCGCTTTCGCCTCCTTTTCGGCTTGCTGAGCCGCCAGCTTGTTTTGCCACTGGATCAGCTTGGTAGAAATATAGGCCGGATTCTGCTCTTCGGCCACAGCGCAGGCGCGGACCATGGCCTTGCGGCCGTTTTCCCCTTTTTGGAAGGTAACGGTCACGGTATACAAGCCGTGATCGCCGCATACGCACAGCGCCTGGTGGATGTTATTGGGCTTGAGCACATACCCCGCCGCCAGGTCATACCGATGGCCGCACACCGGGCAGGGCGGCTGGGTGGCGTGCTTGCCCTTCAGCGCGTCGGAAACGCGGCCCACGCGGATGATATCGGTCTTTTCGGTGCGGCGGGTGCGCTCCTCATGGGTCAGCTTGCGGGCTTTTTGGGGAAAGCGCAGCACCTCTTCGGGCTTGGGACACTTTTTAAACACCAACGCGGTATAGTATGCGTCATTCAGCGCGTTATGAAAAGGATGGTTTTCCTCCGGCGGGATATCAAAATGCTCCATGGCGCTCTTGAGCCCGGCGCGGTTTTTGGTATCGCCCACCAATTCACCATACAGCCTTTGCAGATCATACATGGCCGGGAAGGGCGTTTTGTAATCGAAGAAATCCAGGTTCTGCTGTAAAACCGAGATATCGTCGCAGCCCCAGGTGAGCAGCGCGCAGTCGTTGCCGCACCACTGACGGAAGCTTTCCGCCGCCTCCACAAACTGCGGCGCGTCGCACAGATCCTCCTGGCTGATGCCGGTGATGCGCTTGATGCGCGGATGCAGCTTCACATAATGGGTGGGCTGGATCAATTGGTTGAAGCTGTCCACGATCTCCAGATCGCCGTTCATGCGGATGGCGCCGATCTGGATCATTTCAAACAGCAGCTTTCCGCCCACCGATTTGTAGGCGCTGCTGGTGTAGCTCATGGGCTGGTTCCATTCCAGATCCAAAATAATGTAATCCATAGCGGTCAAAACCCTTTCGGTTGATAGCTTGCGTGGTACTTATTGGGCAGCCAGGTATTCAGCCGCGCTCTTTCCGGCCAGCGCGCCGGTGGAAAAGGCAATTTGCAGGCTGAACCCGCCGGTAAACGCGTCCACGTCCATGACCTCGCCTGCGAAAAACAGGCCGTTTACCTTTTTGCTCATCATGGTGGCGGGATTGATCTCCTTCACGCTCACGCCGCCGCAGGTAACGATGGCTTCGTCCATGGGCCGGGTCCCGATAACCGTCAGCGGAAGCGCCTTCAGCGTGTTCACGATGCGTCCCCGCTCGGCGGCTGTGATCTGGGCGGGCTGCTTGGCGGGGCTCACGCCGCACAGGGCGGGGAACAGCTCGGCCATGCGGGAAGGAAGCAGGGCGGGCAGGATGTTCTGCAATTGCTTGCGGGGATTGTCCTTAAAATCCCGCAGTACCCGGGCATCCAGCTGCTCGGCGGTCAGCGCGGGCTTCATGTCCAGCGTCAGGTGCACATCCTTCCAATCGGCTGTGGCCAGCACGCTGGACAGGCTCAGCACCAGCGGCCCGGAAATGCCAAAATGGGTGAAGAGCATTTCACCCTGTTCGCAATACTTTATTTTACCATGGATACTGGCTGTAAGGCAAACATTTTTCAAAGAAAGTCCCTGCAATTGTTTGGGCCAGGCCTCCTGGACAACCAGGGGCACCAGGGAAGGGCGCAGTTCGGTTACCGTATGGCCCAGCGCGCGGGCAAACCGGTAGCCGTCGCCGGTGGACCCGGTCACCGGATAGCTGGCGCCGCCGGTGGCGATGATGGCGCAGCCGCAGGGGATTTCGCGCTCGCCCAGGGCATCCCGTACCCGCACGCCGGCGACCCGGCCGTTTTCGGCCAGAATATCCAGCACTTCTGCCTGCAGCTTCAGCGCCTGTCCCCGCAGCGCGTTCAGGAAGGCTTTGCTCACATCGCTGGCGTGATCGCTCACCGGGAATACCCGGTTTCCCCGTTCCACCTTGGTGGGGCAGCCCAGGCTGTTGATCAGCGCCTGCAGATCGTCCGGCGACAGGAAGCGGAGCGACGAATAGAGAAAGCGCGGGTTGCGCTGCACAGAACGCAGGAAGGTTTCGGTATCGCAGGCGTTGCAGATGTTGCACCGTCCTTTGCCGGTAATGTACAGCTTTTTGCCAAATTTTTCATTTTTTTCCAGCAGCGTAACGCCGGCGCCGCTGCGCGACGCAAACAGCGCGGCAGAAAGCCCCGCCGCGCCGCCGCCGATGATTACTACATTATTTTCCTTCATTCATATAAACGCTGTAAGCGTCCCATACCTCTTCCAGTTGTTTGAAGCGTTCGGATACTGCATCCTTGTTTTTCAGGCCCAGCGCCACGATCAGCGCGTTGATCACGCTCATGGGCGCGGCCATGGAATCCACAAAGCTGGCCATATCGGTGCGCACCGAAAGGCAGATATCGGCCGATTCATGCAGCGGACTCATGGGGCCGTCAGTGATGCCAATGACCTGCGCGCCGCGGGTGCGGGCAAAATTCATGGCCTCGATGGTTCGGCTGGAGTAGCGGGGAAAGCTGATCGCCAAAAGGACGTCATCCTTTTTCACCCGGGAAATGGCTTCGAATACGTCGGTGCTCGCGGCGGCGGCCACCCGCACGTCATCCAGCACATAGTGCAGGTAATAGCCGGTAAATTCGGCCAGGGGGGCGGCTGAGCGCAGGCCCAGGATATACAGCCTCCGGGCGTCGGAAATCACCCGTACCGCGTCCTCAAAGGCTTTTTCGTCAATGCCCTCAATGGTACTGCGAATGTTTTGCATATCGGCCTTCAGCACGGTGGTCAGCACGCTGCCTTCGGAAATTTCCGAGGACATTTCAAACCGCTGGGTGGCGGTAAGGCGGTGCCGGACCAGCTCCTGCAAGCTCTGCTGCAATTGGGGATACCCCTCATAGCCCATGGCCACGGCGAAGCGCACCACCGTGCTTTCGCTGACACCCACCATTTCGCCCAGCCTGGAGGCTGTCATATATACCGCTTTGTCGTAATATTGGGCGATATATTCGGCAATGCGGCGATGGCTCTTGCTCAGCTTCTTGCCGCTGCGGTTCAGCTTGTGGATCATGTCCAGGGTTTGCTGCATAATCGGTACCTCGAAAAATCAAAACTACACAGGATTATACATTGTAAACGCAAAAATTGCAACATCATCCCGCCATATCCTGCAAATGATCGAATATCCAGCCGTTATCGTCCCGGTTGGGCCCAAGCATCGTCAGCACGGTATGCCCCTGGGCCAGCAGCGCCATATCGGTGCCCGGCCTGTGCGGCTCGATTTTCAGCCCCTCCTCCAGCCAGAAATAGGCGTGCCCCCTGGGGTTGACGCGCTTTTCATAGCTGTCCAGGAAAAAGGCGTCGCTGAGCGGCGCGGTGCGCAGCGGCTTCCACTGATCATGGGGAATGCCGGGGGCGTTCAGGTTGAGCAGGCACAGCCGGGGCATTTCCTGGCCGGCCGCGCGTTCGGCAATGGATACCGCCATCCGGGCCAAATGCGCAAGGGACGCTTCATCAGCCCCCGCTTCAATGGAAACCGCCATGGATTTTTTGTTGCACATGCGGGCTTCCCGCGCCGCTGCCACCGTACCGCTGTAATAAACTGCGGTTCCGGCGTTTTCCCCGTTGTTAATGCCAGAAAAAACAAAATCGATGGGCTGTTCGGCCAGCAGCATGCCAAGCCGCGCGCAGTCTGCCGGCGTTCCGGCGATGGCGTAGGCTTTCGCGCCTTCCCAGGGAACCTCGCGCACCAGCAGCGGGGTGGCCAGCGTCAGATGATGGCTGGCGGCGCTTTGCTGGGACTGTGGGGCGCAGACGGTAACAGTGTGGCCTTTTTCCAGCGCCGCGGCGCTCAGCGCTTTCAGGCCGATGGCATGGATGCCGTCGTCATTGACCAGTAAAAAATGCATGGAATGCTCCTTTCATGAACGTGTGCTTCATTATACCGGATTTTTTCGGCCCGGGCAAGCATCTTTGCCCGATGGCCGCATAAAATGCAGGGGAGGGTGATGCGAATGGCATATACGCGGTTCAGCGGCAGCGGCCCGGCCTTTGGCTGGCGCGCCGATACGCGGATCACGGTGGGCGGGCTGCGGCCCCATACCGATTATACGCTGGAGTGCGAGCGGGACAGCTATCCGCTGCATACCGACGCCCAGGGCGCCTGGAGCGGCCAGGTGCTGCATGATACGCCGCTGTGTGTGGCGTTGGACGGCCAGCCGGTACTGTATGATGAAAGCCGGGTGAACGCGATATCGGCGGCCGCCATGCTGGCAGCCAGAAAAGCGCCGCGGCGGCAGGCGCCGGAAGCAGCGCCCGCGGATGAAGCGCGGGAAGCGGATAAACCCCCCGAAAAAAAGCCGGAAGAGGTGGTTTACCGCCAGCCCTCAGCGGCCGAACCGGTGGACGCTTTGCCTGCCCTGTCCTGGCCGCCGGCAGCCGAAAAGCTGCGGCCTTATTTTGCCGAAAACCAGCCTGTGCGGCTGCTGGAGGACCTGTCCTGGCGCACCGTGCGATCCCAGGAGGGCGGCGTCAGCTGCTGCTTCGGGTATCGCGCCTCAGGCGACCGGGTCAGCGAGGTGCTGTATGGCGTGCGCGCCCGCGGCAGCATGGTGCCGCCCCGGGGGCTACAGGGATATGGATATGAGCGTATGCTGGATGGCAGCGGGTACTGGACGCTGCGTCAAAGGGTATAAAGCGTTTCGCAGATCCTGCCGGCCAGGCGGCACAGCAATTCGCTGTTGGTGGGTTTTCCGCGCTCGGCACTGACCGAAAGCCCCAGCAGCCTGTTTTGTGCCGCCAGGTTGCCGTGCAGCCAGGCGCTTTCAATGGCGCCGCGGATACGCTTTTCCACGGAAGCGGGGGCAACGCCCAATTCCTGGGCCAATATGGGATATATCCCATATTGCAGGGGCGGCAGGGGCGACGGCGTGGCGCTGAGCAGCGCGGCGCCGCGGGCGATGCATTCAAACCCCCGCAGCCGGGGGGACATGCCAATTTCCCGAAGAGAATCCTGGGCCAGCAATTCACGCCGGGGAATGGAATCCTGCGCCAGTACGGAGCAGGGCTCCAGCATGACCCGGCGCACAGCATCGGCCAGGCCCTCTGCCGGAATGCGGCAAACCAGCCGGGGCGGGACCAGCGGCTGGGCCTGGCATATCCTGTCCGCGAGGGCTTCCTCCGCGCCGTCGGCCAATACCAGCACATGAGGGCATAATTGGGCGGCGCGGCGCGGCACTTCAGACGGCTTCCGCACAACATCGCATACGGCGATGCCGGGAGCGTCCAGGGATTTCAGCGCGGCCAGGGGAGCGCGGGCATACAGCATAACGCGAATGTCAAAGGAAAAGGGAAGCAGCTTCATACTTTGATCCTCCGTACAGCATCGTACCATAAAAGAAAGGGGAAGTAAATTCAAAAATAAACGGTTCGGGGGCCTTTCGGGCTTTTCCGGAATGTGCTATACTGGTGGACGGAGGATAAAACCATGAAAAATGATGAAATTGCGGGCAATCTGGATACGCGTTTGCTCAAAATCATTGCCGGGATCTGCATGGTCATTGATCACGCGGGCGTGCGATTGTTCCATAATATGACGGAAATGCGCCTGATCGGCCGCGTTGCTTTCCCACTGTACGTCTGGTGCCTGGTGGTGGGCGCGTGCTATACCGGCAATGCAAAGAAATATGCCCTGCGGCTACTGCTGGCAGGGCTGATTTCCCAGCCGTTTTATATGCTGGGACTGAATCACGGCTGGCGTACCATGAATGTTTTCTGTACGCTGCTGACAGGCTATCTGGGCGTTCTGGCCATCCGGAAAAAATGGCACGGAAGCCAGCTCTGGGGTCCGGCGCTGGCGCTGCTGTTTGCCTGCTTTGTGGAGATGGATTACGGTTGGCGCGGCGTACTGCTGATCATGCTCATGTATCTGGTCCGGCGGAACCGCGGCGCCATCGCGGCGCTCATGGTGGCCTTTTGCCTGTTTTGGGGCTCCAATTCCTATGCGGTGAAGAGCCTGCTGGGCATACCGCTCCAGGGCGGGCTGATGGATCTGGATTTGTTCAGGGCTTTTTTCAAGCTGCAGGGCATGGCCGTCCTGGCGCTGCCGCTGATCCTCTGGCCCCGGAGGACCCGGATTTCCTTTCCTCCCCGCTGGGTGGGCTATGCCATTTATCCGGGACATTTATTGATCCTGTGGATCATTCAGCTGCTTTTGGGCATTACCACGGTGCAAAACGGCTTGCAGCTGCTTATTCCCGGTTGGATGTAACAGACTGGAAAGCGCCGGCCCGCTTGCTGGCGGCGGCCAATTGCGCCCGTACCCGGTCCAGGTTATGGTGCTGCGGCGCGGACGACTGCATGTAGGCGGGCATCCGGGCGGGACCGGCCTGGGGCTTGGTAAACTCCTGCCGGGGGTTGACCTCCTGGAAGTCCAGGTGCTGCGCTCTGAAAAGACGCCACTGTTCCTGCTGTTCGCTGAAGGACAGGGCAGCAAAGGGCGATGGATTTGAATTTGCCATACTGAACACTTCCTTGCTTTGATCTGCGTTATATTCTATGCCGCGGATCATCCGGATGTGCATAGAAAACCCCCCGTTGTACAAACTGTACATAAAGGGGGATTTTCTATGCTTATGTATATCATTCGCCGCTGGTACGCGTATCGCCGTAAAGCCCACGCACTGCGGGAAATAAGACGCAACG
>JAFUGB010000334.1 GCA_017469605.1 Clostridia bacterium | reverse complement strand
ATGCTGATCGTTATCGTTATATAGCATTTTTATCACGATGCTGTAAAAGCGGCAAAGCTCCGGCACAGATGATCACCTCTCCCTTAGCGTTTGTTGTAATTGCTTCGTTTTATTCATAAACATGTTCCACTGATCCCTCTATATTATGCCTGATCATTCATTTTGCCAGCATATTTCATCCTTCCATCGTTTTTCCTCTTTGATTATATCATGAAGTTACCTGGCAGGAAAGCGAAAAAATCGGTAGATAAAATGTCCGCGTCGGCACAGCGCCGGCGCGGACTTTGCGGTTACGGGCCGCACAGGTTTACAGCAGCGCCGCGGCCTCTTGATCCAGCATGAAATGCGCGTCGGGATGGGCTTGCAGGATGGAAGCCTGCACCCGCGGATCGACAGGGCCCCGGACGGCGGCTTTGACAGCCTGGGCTTTGTCGGCGCCGGTGGCGATGAGGACCACCGTTTTGGCGCGCATGATGGGCGTTATGCCCAGGCTGACCGCCTGCCGGGGCACGTTGTCAATGCTGTCAAAAAAGCGCTGGTTGGCCTCGATGGTGCTGGCGGTGAGATCGGTCACATGGCAGCCGCCCACAAAATGGCTGTTGGGTTCGTTGAAGCCGATATGCCCGTTGCGGCCAATGCCCAGCAATTGCAGATCGATGCCGCCGGCGGTCTCAATGGCGCGGTCATAGGCGCTGGCCGCGGCTGCCAGGTCGGCGGCTTTGCCGTCGGGGACATGGATGGCTTCGGGACGCATATTGACATGGTCAAAGAGCTGTTCCCGCATAAAGCGGTGGTAGCTGCACACGTGGTCAGGATCAATGCCCACATATTCATCCAGATTGTAGGAAACGACCCGGTCAAAGGAGATCACACCGGCCTGGTACAGCACGATCAGGGATCGGTAAATGGGGATGGGCGAAGAGCCGGTGGCCAGGCCCAATACCGAATGGGGCTTGCGCAGCAGCTGGGCGGCGATGAGCAGCGCGGCCGCCTGGCCTGCCTGTTCCGGACGGTCATATACGTGAATGTTCATTTTTGTTCCTCCTTTGGTGCGTTGAACGGTATCTCCACCGGGGCGTACCGAGGTCAGCCCTGCGGGATCTTCTGCATGATCCTGCCAATTATACCGCAAGTGATCCCCTTATTTCAACATCCGCCGTGTTCTCTGTAAAAAAATAAACTGGAATTTATGCGGGATATGCGGTATGATAAAAGCGCGTGGGATTGTGAAGGCGCAGATTTTGCCGTAAATCCGGCAAAGCGTGTCTTTTCAATAAATACATTGCAGTAAAAACTGCAGAAGGAGCGAACCCATGAAGAAGACCCTTTCCCTGATCATCGCCGTCATGATGATCCTGGCCTGCGTCCCGGCGCTGGCCGACACCGAGCTGGTGGTATTCGCCGCCGCGTCCATGACCGAGACACTCAATGAGATCAAAGCGCTGTACGAGACCCAGAACCCCGGCGTAACCCTGGTGTACAACTTTGATTCTTCGGGCACCCTGAAAACCCAGATCCAGCAAGGCGCGGACTGCGACGTGTTCATTTCGGCCGGCCAGAAGCAGATGAATCAGCTGGACATCACGGCCGACGCCGCCGTGAATACCGAGGGCCTGGATTTTGTACTGCAGGGCAGCCGTATTAATCTGCTGGAAAACAAGGTAACGCTGGTGGCCGCCGAGGGCAAGGAAGTGGATTCCTTTGATAAGCTGGCGGCGCTGCTGAAGGACGGCGATGTGCTGCTGTGCATGGGCAACAGCGATGTGCCCGTGGGCCAGTACACCCAGAAGATCCTGGCCTATTATGAGCTGGATGAGGAAGCGCTGGCCAATGCCGGCAAGATCACCTACGGCACCAACGTAAAGGAAGTGACCACCCAGGTGAAGGAAGCCAGCGTGGACTGCGGCGTGATTTACGCCACCGACGCCTTCTCCGCCGGGCTGACCGTGGTGGACGAAGCCACCCCTGAAATGTGCGGCCAGGTTATCTATCCCGCCGCCGTGCTGAACGTATCGGCCCATCCTGAAGAAGCCCAGGCGTTTCTGGACTACCTGACGGGAGAAGAAGCGGGCGCGGTGTTCGCCGGCGTGGGCTTTACCCAGATCAAAGCGGAATAAACCATCAGGGAAGCGGCCTGTGGGCCGCTCCCTGGCGATGAACACGCCGCCTGCGGGTCAAAAATGAAGGGGCATCGGTTCCTTCATACATCCCAGCCATGAAAACGTGTTTGTCGGTCATTCGGCAGGGGCCTGCTTGGCAGGTCCCTGCGCGTTGAATTTTCTACTGTTAAAATAAGGAGTTGCGTATGAGCTGGTATCCGCTGTGGAATTCGCTGCGCATCGCGGCGATATCCGGCGTGCTGGTGTTTTTTCTGGGCATCTTATGCGCTTATTATGTGGCCAGGCTGCCCCGGATCATTAAAGGCGTGCTGGATGTGGTGCTGACGCTGCCCATGGTGCTGCCGCCCACGGTGTGCGGCTATTTTTTGCTGCTGATCTTTGGGGCAAAGCGGCCGCTGGGGGTTTTTCTCAGCCGGTTCGGCATCAAATTTGTGATGACCTGGTATGGCGGCGTGCTTGCGGCGCTGGTGGTAGCCTTTCCGCTGATGTACCGCACGGCCCGGGGCGCCTTCGAAGCTTTCGACCGGACGCTGGCTTATTCCGGGCAGACGCTGGGGCTGAGCAATACCTATATTTTCTGGCGCATTCGCATGCCGGCGTGCCGATCGGGTATCCTGGCGGGGTTTGTGCTGGCCTTTGCGCGGGCGCTGGGCGAATACGGCGCCACCAGCATGCTGATCGGCTATACGCCGGGACGCACGGCCACGATTTCCACCACGGTGTACCAGCTGTGGCGCACCAATGATGAAGCGGGCGCCCTTTTCTGGGTCATGGTGAACCTGGCCATCAGCGCCGTGGTGCTGCTGAGCGTGAATTTGCTGGAGGCACGGCAGAAAAAGGCGGTGAAAAAATGAGCCTGCTGGTGGATATTAAAAAGCGGCTGGGGGATTTTTGCCTGCGGGCAAGGTTTGAGGCCGACGTCGGCGTGACCGGGCTCCTGGGTGCTTCGGGCTGCGGGAAAAGCCTGACGCTCAAATGCATTGCGGGGATTGAAACGCCGGATGAGGGGCGGATCGTGCTGGACGGAAGAACGCTGTATGACAGCGAAAAACGCGTCAATTTAAAGCCCCAGCAGCGGCGCGTGGGGTATTTATTCCAAAATTACGCCCTGTTTCCCAATATGTCGGCCGAGCAGAATATTCTGTGCGGCCTGCACGGCGAGCGGGACAGGCAAAAGAAACGCCAGGCGCTGGAGGAAGCGCTGGCGCTGTTCCAGCTAAGCGAGGTGCGCCGCCACAAGCCACACCAGCTGTCGGGCGGCCAGCAGCAGCGGGTGGCGCTGGCCAGGATCCTGGTCAACCAGCCCCAATTGCTGCTGCTGGACGAACCCTTTTCCGCGCTGGATTCCCACCTGCGCATGCGGCTTCAGATGCAGATGCTGGACGTGCTGGAAAAATACGGACGCCCCGTGCTGATGGTGACCCACAGCCGGGATGAAGCCTATCATATGTGTGGGCGGATCGCCGTGATGCGGGACGGGCTTTTGCAGCCGCCCGCGGCCACCAAGGAGCTGTTTGCCAATCCGGGCACGGTGCACGCGGCGGTGCTGACCGGATGCAAAAATATTGCCCCGGCGCGGAAGGCCGGAGCGAATTTGCTGGAGGTGCCGGACTGGGGGATTACGCTGGAAACGGCGCTGCCTGTGCCGGAGGATGTGACCCACGCGGGTATCCGTGCCCATTATTTCAGCACCCGGGAAGTGCGCAACAGGTTTGCCGTGACGCCGGCCGGGGACATGGAGGAGCCCTTTGAATGGGTGATTGAGTTCCGCTACGCCGGACAGCGGCCCGAGACGCCCGCCATCTGGTGGCGCGTGCCCAAGGAGCGGCGGCCGCAGCAAATGCCCGCTGAGCTGGGGGTGGCCCCGGTAAACGTGCTGGCGCTGCGGGAATAGCGCCCCTCCTGCCGCGGCCAATAAAATCCCCGGAAGCGGAGACCGTTTCCGTGGATTTTTTATGATACAATACCTGATGAAAACAATACATCTGAAAACACAAATTTGACAGGGAAGGGATACGAACGGGGGCGTTCTCTTTCGGAGCCCGAAAGAGAACCAGAAAGGGCTGCGTTTGTCGCCGTAAAAGCAACTGAAACAAAGAGAAGCAAAGACGCCTGCCACCGCTTCCGGGCAGCGCGGCAAAGCCGTGCATGCTGTGCGCAAAGCGCACAGCGAAAACCCGCTGGACAGACCGAAAAATAAGTAAACTTATTTTTCGGCTGGCCAACGGGTTTTCT